>CAZNMB010000329.1:0-2894 GCA_964574095.1 uncultured Dehalococcoidia bacterium | reverse complement strand
TGGAATAGGATGCAGACTCGGGATCGCTTTTCCTAGCATCTTCTGCTGTGCTTCAATCGTAATCGCCGTGAGCGTAGGCATTCTCACTTCGCCCCCAATACGGTGTGTTTTGCAGAAAACCAAGTGCTTCTGGCGCAGCGAAGATCGTTGCCTTCTGAAGTAGCCAGCCGCGGTGCCCTGAATCGGCGTGAAGAGAAGTCCGCGCATCACGTTGCGCGGGCCTCTCTCGAGGTGGTGGTCTCAGAATCGGGGGTAGGTTGGAGCATCCGCTCCAACTCTGCCTGGAGCCGATGCTCCAGGCTACCCCAATGCTACGGGTGGGCCGGGCGACGTCGCCCAGCCCTAACCCGTGCGACCTGCCCGCTCCCCTCAAGGGAGGGGGAGTTCACCCTCACCTTACCTCTCCCGTCGAGGGAGAGGGAGTCTTCCGGCGGCTCGTGCGGCGGGGGGCTTGCGCGGTTGGAGTGGCGGGGGCTACCTGCCCTTGAACCTGGGCTGCCTTTTCTCGAGGAACGAGGTGATGCCCTCTTTGAAGTCCCCGGTCTGGAAGCAGATGCGCTGGGCCAGGGTCTCGAAGTCGAGCTGTCCCTCCAGGTCCCCCGTCACGCCCTTGTAGACGCCCTTCTTGATGAGCTCGATGGCCACCGACGGCCCGTCGGCGATGCGCCGGGCGAGCTCCATGGTGGCCTTCATCAGGTCGTGGTGGGGCACGACCCTGTTCACCAGCCCCAGCTTCTCCGCCTGCGCGGCATCGATCGTGTCGCCCGTGAGCATCAGCTCGAGCGCCTTCGAGGTGCCGATCATCCGCGGCAGGTAGTAGGTGGCCCCGTTGTCGGGGACTAGCCCCCTCTTGACGAACACCATGCTGAACCGGGCCTTCTCCGAGGCTATCCTGAAGTCACAGGCCAGGGCGAGGGAGAACGTCGTCCCCGCGGCGATGCCGGGAATGGCCGCGATCGTCGGCTTGGGGAAGTGGCGGACGGGCAGCGCCCACCAGCCGAGCGGCCGCTTGAGGATATGCGGCTCGATGGGCCCGCTGTAGTCCGCGGTCAGCTCGCTGGCGTCGGCGCCGGAGCTGAACGCCTCGCCGGCGCCGGTGAAGACCAGCACCTTCACGTCGCCGTCGGAGCGCAGCTCGGTCGCCAGGCGGTGCACCTCGGTCCTCATCGCCTCGGTGACCGCGTTGAGCTTCTCCGGGCGGTTGAAGGTGATGGTGGCGATCCCGGCCTCTTTGTTGAAGTCCAGCCCTGCTACGGCCATCGACAACCTCCTGGCGCGGCTACCTGCCCTTGAACTGCGGAGGGCGGCCCTCCATGAACGACTTGATGCCCTCCTGGAAGTCCTCGGTCCCGAAGAGGACGTTCTCGACGTACGCTTCGTAGTCCATCTGCGAGGCGATGTCCGTCTCGGCCATGCCCCTGTAGATCGCCGCCTTGGCGAAGCCGAGCGCGATCGGCGAGTTCTGCGCTATCCGGGCCGCCATCTCCCTGGCCGCGGCCATCAGCCGGTCGGCGGGGTACACCCTGTTCACCAGGCCGATCCGGTCCGCCTCGGCGGCATCGATCGTGTCCGCGGTGAAGACCATCTCGAGGGCGCGGGCGGTGCCGACCAGGCGCGGCAGGGTGTAGGTGGAGCCCGACTCGGGGATCACGCTCCTCTTGGTGAAGATCATGTTGAAGCGCGCGGTGTCGGCCGCCAGCCTGATGTCACAGGCGAGGGCGATCGCCAGCCCGCCGCCGGCGGCCACGCCGTTGACGGCGGCTATGACCGGCTTGGGCAGGTTCCTGATCTTGACGACGGTGGTGAGCACGTTGCCGTCCCCCCGTATCATCTCCTCCATCGTCGTCTGATGGAGAATGTGCTCGGAGCCCACCGACATGAGGTACTTGATGTCGGCCCCGGAGCAGAACGCCTTGCCCGCGCCCGTGATGATGAGCGCCCGGGCATCCCGGTCCTTCGCCACCTCGGTCACGACCAGGTCCATCTCGGTCATCATCGTGCGGTCGAAGGCGTTCTTGACCTCCGGCCGGTTCAGGGTCATGACCGCCACGCCGTCCTCTATCTCATAGGTGACCGTCTCGTATGCCAACTGCCTCCCCTTTCGCCGGCTACTTGCCTTTGAACACGGGCTCGCGCTTCTCGAAGAAGGCCGCGATGCCCTCCTGGAAGTCCTCGGTGGCCATCAGGGCGTTCTGGATGAAGGCCTCGTAGTCCTCCTGGCCGCCGATGTCGGTCTCGCTCATGCCCCTGTAGAGCGCGGCCTTGGCCAGTCCCACCGCGATCGGCGGGTTCTGGGCTATCTCGTTGGCGAACTCCCTGGTGGCGCTCATCAGCTCGTCGTGCGGCACGACCTTGTTGACCAGCCCGATCCGCTCCGCCTCGGCCGCGTCGATGACGTTCCCCTTCAGCACGAGCTCGCAGGCCCTGGCCATGCCGACGAGGCGGGGGAGAGTGAAGGTGGCGGCGCAGTCCGGGATCACGCCCCTCTTGATGAACACGGTGCTGAAGCGGGCCTTGTCCGAGGCGATCCTCATGTCACAGGCCGCGGCGAGCCCCATGCCGCCGCCGGCGGCGACCCCGTTCACGGCGGCGATAACGGGCTTCATCATTTGCCGGATCTTGAGGATGACGGTGGGCATCGTGCCCACCCTGCGCACCACGTCCCCGATGACTGTCCGGGCGATGTGCGACCTGTTCTCCATCAGGACCTGCAGATAGCTGACGTCGCCCCCGGCGCAGAAGCCCTTGCCCGCCCCCGTGATGATGACAACCCTCACGCCCCTGTCCTGAGCGACGTCGTTTATCGCATCATCGATCTCCGCCATCATGGGCTCGTCGAAGGCGTTGTTCTTCTCCGGTTTGTTCAGTGTTATCGTCGCCAGATAGTCTTCCTT
>CAZNMB010000328.1:0-2921 GCA_964574095.1 uncultured Dehalococcoidia bacterium | reverse complement strand
TTATTGCCCGATGATATTTGCATTGATGACGGCTACAGTGGCGCGACCCTTCTCAGACCAGCCCTTGAGCGGCTTCGCGACAGTGCGGCCAGTGGTACCGTGGATGTTGTTTATGTGCATAGCCCTGATCGTTTGGCGAGACGTTATGCGTATCAAGCGGTACTCCTCGACGAGTTTTCACGCCAGGGAGTGGATGTGAAATTTATCCATGGACCATCAGGCGAAAGCGCAGAAGACGAGCTGTTAATCCAGGTTCAAGGGGTGATAGCCGAGTATGAGCGGGCAAAGATTCTGGAGCGCTGCCGCCGGGGGAAACTGCATAGAGCGCGACAAGGACTTGTCAATCCTCTCAGTGGTGCTCCCTACGGATATCTGTATATTCGCAAAACCGACACAGAGCCTTCGCGTTATGAAATTCTCCTCGATGAAGCGAGAATCGTTCGACAGGTTTTTGAGTGGCTGGTGAACGACCAGCAGTCCATTGGCGAGATTGTAAGAACCTTGAACAAAGAGAAAATCGCCACCAGGAATGGTGCTTCACGCTGGGACCGCTCCACGGTTTGGGCCATGCTGCGCAACCCAGCATATATGGGCAAAGCAGCATACGGAAAGACCCAATCGTTGGAACGTCGACAGTTGCTTCGACCGATACGAGGGAGAAATTCGATTCCCCGTCATGCCAAGAGCACCTTTCGGGATAAGCCACGTGAAGAATGGATCTACATCGATGTGCCGCCGATAGTCTCCTCACAAATGTATGAAGCCGCACATGAACAACTCGAACGGAACCGTCGTCTATCGCAACGAAACCGTCGAGGGGAGCGTTATCTTTTGCAGGGACTGATTGTTTGTGGGAAATGCGGCTACGCGTACTACGGGAAAAGGGTATCCCGTAGTGCGGCAAAGGGTAGAAAGCAATGGTCGTATTATCGCTGTGTGGGAACAGATTCCTATCGTTTTGCCGGTGGCCGAGTTTGCGATAACAAGCAAGTACGGGTAGACCAAATCGATGGTTATGTATGGGATACGGTGAAAGGATTTTTACAAGACCCAAGCCGTGTATACGAGGAATGGTCGAGACGGAGCACCGAAGGTGGCGTCAATGTGGATCTTTGCAAGCAGCGTGATGAAGTTGCGAGACTACTCACGAAGCAAGAGCGAAGCCTCGAACGTTTGTATGATGCCTACGAGGCCGGTGTGATGGAATTGGATGATTTAAAAATGAGAAGCCAACGTGTCCGAAACCAAATTGAGCAATCCAAAAAAGAGCTTCAAAATGCAGAGAAAAGAGTCAAGGATACAGCAGAGCTTCACACTGTGATAAATCGTCTTGAAAAATTCGCAGCTCAAATCGACAGCAGGCTTGATGAGCTAAGCTGGGAAGAGCGACGTCAGCTAATTCGTATACTGGTGGCACGCGTCGAGATGGATGAACAGGGAGCAACAATCGTCTACCGCGTTCCTGGGAGCATTGACCCAGGAGCGGGCCCACGACCAGACGATTTTGGTCAAGGAAACTCAGACCATGATAAAAGTTGTCTATTGAGTGGGAGGCGTCAAAATTCCACCTTGAGGGGTACCCGATTGGGTTCTTAAGAATCCCTCTTCGGACATCGCTCCAGCTTGGAGAAAGGATAGGATCAACCGGTTGACTTTGTTGTCGCCGATGCGGCGTCGAACCCGGTTCATTATCCCATGGTGGGACAAATTATCGAAACATCCTTTGACGTCCGCTTCGATGGCGATTTGATACCCGAGCTCGACCTCGGTTTTCGTTCCGTCTTTGAGCCTTGGCGTTATGAGAAACTTTCGCGCATGCTCCAGCGCACCATGTACGCCTCGCCCAGGACGAAATCCGTATGAGCACGGATAAAAATCCGCCTCAAAAATCGGCTCCAGCATGTTCTTCAAGGCTGACTGCACAATTCGATCTTTCACCGTTGGAATCCCCAGGGGGCGAAATTTCCCTGGTTTTCCTGGTTTAGGAATCAGAAGCTTCCTCACCGGGCTGGGTTGGTACATCCGTTGACGCAGCTCTTCCCTTACCTGTTCGAGATAGCCTTTCGGATCTTTAGCCAGGATTCTTCCCACGGTGACCCTGTCTACTCCGGCCGTACGACTGCCCTTGTTTCTGGACACTCGCATCAGCGCGCATCGCAAATTTCTCGGATCTGTTACCAGTCCCCATAACTTTGCGAATGTGTATTGGGGCTTTTCCCAACTTCGCGTGTACAACTTTCTCTGCTCGGTCAGGAGCCAGTAGCGATCTGCTCTGGATGCTACATACGTAGCTTTCCCCCGCGGCTTTGAAACCGTACTCATCTACTGCCTTCCTTCGCCTTGTATGCGACTTTCTCGCATTCGGACTACTACGAAGGCTCCGCCCCTCGCTTGAGACATCACCGGACCTGGCGGCTCACCCAGTATCGCTCCTTGGGTGCTCAAGTCGAGGTTCCTATGTTCAGATAACCAACCCGTGGATGCCTTAGGTGATTGACTGTGCCCCTGACAGCTCTGGCCGATTCTCCCTTTGGGACTGGAGAACGGCGTATCCATGTCGGATACATCCAGTCGGCATGATTTAAACCAACCAGACTCGCAGCTGTGTCCCGCTAAGCGGTTATGGCTCCTTACAGAGGGTTCCAACGTCAATTTCAACGGTGATGAACAATCATTCATCGTGTTTCACCATAGCTCCTGTGGTAGCCCGGCAATGTCTACGCATTCCAGGCAGTTAAGGCCGTTCGGCTCTTGCAGGCCGCCGGTCCAGTCTCGGCGACGTTCACGGCCCCCTTCCTCATCCGGCCCAACCCAGATGGGGAGGACTTCTTTTCGGTCCTCGGTCAGTTATCTGCTTCATAGCGCACCAACCATTTCCATTTACTCGTCAATGACACCAAGGGCACCCTGGCAGCGTTCAT
>CAZNMB010000327.1:0-2922 GCA_964574095.1 uncultured Dehalococcoidia bacterium | reverse complement strand
TGGCTGCCGTTCAGCTTGACGGTCTGGTTCACGGGGTTGCTGTCGCCGAAAAGCTGCTCCGCCAGGCTGCTGCCCAGGACCACCACCATTGTCTTCCTGCTCACGTCGGAGTCGGTGACGAACGCCCCCGCTGCCACTGTCAGATTGCGCACCGACTCGTAGTCCGGCGTGACACCCATGACCTGCGCCCTTGAGTTGCTCCCCTGGGCCACCACCTGGACATTGGCCGAGACCTGGGGAGCCACCGCAAGCACCGAGGGCGCCGCCGTCAGCGCTTCGGCATCGTTCAATGTCAGGGTCGTGGCACTGCCCATCGCGCCCCTGAACCCTGACTGGGAGCTGGCCCCCGGGTTGACAAACAGGAGGTTGGTCCCCAGGGACTCGATGCTCTGGGCGATGGTCACCTGGGTGCCCTGGCCCAGGGCCATGAGCGAAATGACCGCGGCAACACCGATGACGACGCCCAGAATGGTCAGGCTCGATCGAAGCTTGTTTGCGGTCAGCGCCGTCAAGGCCGTACGGAGTATCTGCTTCGCGTTCATTGCCCACCTCCGTGCGACAGCTCTGACTCGGGCGCAGCCGCATGTTCGTCCTGGTGCCCGTCAACGACTTGGCCGTCCCTGAGCGAGATGATTCGCTGCGCGTGGTCCGCTATCTCCTGCTCGTGAGTCACCACCAGAACGGTTATGCCTTCCACCCTGTTGAGCTCGGTGAGGATCCTTATGATCTCCCGGCTCGACCGGCTGTCCAGGTTGCCCGTCGGCTCGTCGGCAAGGATGATGGCCGGCGTGTTGATCAGAGCGCGGGCGATGGCCACCCGCTGCCTCTCGCCCCCGGAAAGCTCCGCAGGGCTGTGCTTGACGCGGTCGCCCATCTCCACCCGCTCCAGGGCCTCTCTTGCCCGCTGCGCACTGTCGCGCCCGTTCCCGGAGTACAGCAGGGGCAATCGCACGTTGTCCAGCGCGGAAGTACGGGGCAGGAGATTGAAAGTCTGAAAGACGAAGCCGATCTTCTTGTTCCTGATCTCGGCCAGTTGCGAGTCCGAAAGGTTGCTTACCTCAAGGCCGTCGAGGTAGAAGCTGCCCGATGTCGGGGTGTCAAGGCATCCCATGATGCTGAGGAGGGTCGTCTTTCCGCAGCCGGAAGGCCCCATTATGGCCACCATCTCGCCCTTGTCTATCCTGAAGCTCACCCCGCGCAGGGCCTGGACCTCGATCTTGTCCATCTGATAGGTCTTGACGATATCTCTGAGTTCCATCATGTCTAGATGCCTCCGGAGCCTCATCTGGTAATGAAGAAGCTGCCGCCCTCCGGGAAGCCGCCCCCTGAGAAACCGCCCCCTGGGAACTCGCGTCCTGAAGACGGGCTTCCGGTAGAGCTTCCTGATGTCCCCGTTGTGGCGGTAGCTACCATCACCTCGTCGCCCTCGTTGAGGCCCGTGACCACCTCGGTCTGGACGCCGTCGGTGGCCCCCACCGTCACCATCCTCGGCTGGGGCTGCCCGTCCACCATCACGGTGACTGCCGCTCTGTTGCCCATCTCCGTGACGGCCGCGCTGGGCACGAGAAGCGCGTGGCTCGCCAGCTTGATGTCGATGGTTGCCGTTGCGCTCATTCCCGCCAGCAGTTGGACGCTGTCAGGAACAGTGAGGCTGATGGTGATCGGGTAGGAAACGACGCCGGACTGCGACTGTGCGAACGCAGATATGCTTGTGACGTTGCCGCGAAGCTCAACGTCGGGAATGGCATCCAGGGCAACGGTCGCCTCCTGCCCCAGCCTCAACTGCGCGACGTCGATCTCATCGACGATGGCGCTCATCTCGAAAGCGGAGGGGTCTATGACGTCCAGCACAACCGTGTTGGCATTCACTTCGTCACCCGGGCTGGCGTTCACACTCGCCACCACCCCATCGAAAGGCGCCACCACAGGATAGCCGTCTGCCGCCGATTCCAGCTGCTGCAGCGCATCGTCCAGAGCAGCTTGAGCGCTGTCAACCTCACTCTGTCTCAGCGCGACCTCGAGGGGGTCGGGGCCGGCCAGCACGTCCGCCAGGGTCTGCTGAACGTTAGCCAGCTTGCTCTCGGCATCGATCATGGACTTGTCCGCGTTCACCTTGGCCGCGGCCAGGTCAAGCTTGGACGTTTCCCAGTCTCTCATTGCCTGCTGGTATTCATCAAAAGTGACCGTTCCGCCCATGTACCCCGCCAGGCTGGTGCTGTATCTCTGGAAGGCCTTGTCCAGCGCATACTGCGCGTTGGCGACCTGAATCGGGCCCCTCGTCTGGGCGTCCGTGAGCTGCACCTGGGCTTGCTCAACCGCGTTCTGGGCGCCGGCGATGTCCAGCTCGCTGTACGGGTTCTCGGCGTCCTGAAGTGCCTGTTGCGCATCTCTGAGATTGATGCGGGCCTTGGCTACCGACTGTTCCACTGACTGAATCGATTCGCTGTCAAGCCGGGCCAGCACGTCACCCTTCTTGACGGTATCATCCTTGGCGACGTTGACCTCTGCCACCGTTCCCGCGCTGTCGAAAGACAACTGCTCGCTGGTGGAGTAGACCAGACTCCCGCTGGCGTAGATCGTGCTCGTCAGGTCGCCGTACTGCACCTTGACAACCTGCATAGTCCCGTCGCCTGCTGCGGCAGTGGAGCTTTCGCTGCCCCCTCCGTACGCCACGGAGAGGCCGGAAACCAGGCCGATCACCATGACGACAAGCAATGCCTTCTGCCACAGCCTAAGTGTCCCCAGCCCGTGCAGGACCCTTCTCACTTGGTACGACATACTCTTCCTCCTCTAGTCCAGGGCAGGCTCAGGACCTGCGACGGATTGCATGGACCACTGCGGCATTCGGGATCCAGTATCAGTCGGGCGTGAGCGCCGGGTGAGCCGCCCGGCCGGGCCGGCCTCACGTCGAAACTCATGGCC
>CAZNMB010000326.1:1409-2936 GCA_964574095.1 uncultured Dehalococcoidia bacterium | reverse complement strand
GCTCCTGACCAGCCCCCGGTTAGTGTACCACTTTGGTAGCTGGACCGGCCCAAGAATCGGTTGCAGCGCGCTACCGTGCCCAATTGCTCGACCTCTTGACGGCCCTGCGCCAGCCCCGGTACAGCGCATCCCTCTTCTCCCGATCCATGGAAGGCGCGAAGGTCCGGTCTTCGCGCCTCAGAGAGGCCACCTCGGCCCGGTCCTTCCAGAACCCCACGGCCAGACCGGCGAGATACGCCGCGCCCAGGGCTGTGGTCTCGACAGACGCCGGTCGCGACAGCTTCACTCCAAGCATGTCCGCCAGGAACTGCGCCAGGAAGTTGTTGGCGGCGGCGCCACCGTCCACGCGCATCTCCTTCGGCCTCAGCCCGGAGTCGCCCGTCATGGCTTTCACCACATCGCGCACCTGGTAGGCAATCGACTCCACTGCCGCTCTCACCAGGTGGCTCTTCCGCGTGCCCCGGGTCAGCCCCAGGATGGCGCCGCGTGCGTGCATGTCCCAGTGCGGCGCCCCGAGTCCAACGAACGCGGGGACGAAGTAGACCCCGCCGGTATCCCCGACTTCCCCTGCGAGCCGCTCGGACTCCGCCGCGTCCCCAATCACCCCTAGCTCGTCGCGCAGCCACTGGATGACTGCGCCCGCGACGAAGACGCTCCCCTCCAGCGCATACTCCACGGTATCACCGATCCGCCAAGCTATCGTCGTCAGTAGGCCGTGTTTGGATTCCGGCACGCGCTCGCCCGTGTGCATCAGGACAAATGCGCCGGTGCCCAGCGTCGCCTTGACCATGCCCGGCTCGAAGCAGGCTTGGCCGAACAGGGCCGCCTGCTGGTCCCCCACCACACCAGCGATCGGGATGCCCTCAGCGGTGAAACCGATCACGCCGCTCGAAGGCTTGACCTCGGGCAGCAGGGACCGGGGGATCCCAAACTCCACCAAGAGGTCTTCGTCCCAGTCCTGCGTGTGGATGTCGAACAGCATCGTTCGGGAGGCATTGGACACATCGGTGGCATGGACGGTGCCGCCGGTCAGCTTCCAGATCAGCCACGTGTCGATCGTGCCGAACAGCAGTCTCCCCCGCTCGGCCAGCCGGCGAGCGCCGGGCACGTTGTCCAGCAGCCACTCCAGCTTCGTCGCCGAGAAGTACGCGTCCGCAACGAGTCCGGTCTTGGCGCGGATCGAGTCACCCAGCCCTTCACACCTCAGCTCGTCGCATCGAGGCGCCGTGCGGCGGCACTGCCACACGATGGCCGGGCCCACCGCCTCCCCGGTCTCCCTGTCGAACGCGAGCGTGGTCTCCCGCTGGTTGGCGATCCCTATGGCTGCGATGTCGGCGACGCTGGCATTCGCGCTGCCTTCCGCTTCTTCAATCGCCCGCACGGTCTTGCGCCAGATATCACCGGGGTCCTGCTCCACCCAGCCGGGCTCCGGGTAGCACAGGTCGATCTGCGCGTATCCGCGGCCGCGGATCTCGCCGCTGTGGTCAACCAGGAGCGCAGTGGTACCGGTGGTGCCCTGGTCTATCG
>CAZNMB010000326.1:0-1399 GCA_964574095.1 uncultured Dehalococcoidia bacterium | reverse complement strand
GGCTCGCGCCGACAGCCAGGCGTCCATGTCCGCCAGCACCTGCTCGCGGCCAGGCTCGTTGAAGATCTCGTGATGAAAGCCTTCGTAGAGCTTCAGAGTCTTGTCGGTCGAAGAGGCCTTCTCATAGAGCATCCGGCTTCCTATTGTGGCGCTCAGCCTGTCGGCCCCACCGTGCATGACGAGCATGGGCAGCCTCAACTCCGGCATCCGCGCGACGAGCGCCCGCTGCGTCAGCAACACCTCCGCGCCGAAGCGGCAGGTGATCTTGCCCCGGAAGACGAGCGGGTCGTTCACGTAGGCATCGACTACAGCCCTGTCCTGGCTGATGGCCGATGCATCGAGCGAGCTGATGCCCAGCTTCGGGAGAAGCAGCGACAGTAGCCGGGCAAAGGGTATCAGAGCCGAGGAAAGCGACGAGCCCAGCATCAGGCTCGCTCCGGATACAACCAGCCCCGCGAGATCGTCCTGGTGACGCAGGGCATAGGCGACGGCTATGGTGCCGCCGAGGCTGTGGCCGACGAGGAAGACCGGAATGCCGCCGCCCTCCCGCCTCACCAGATCGAAGAAGGGTTCAACGTCGTCGACATAGTCAGAGAAGCGGTTGACATACCCGCGCTTGCCCTCAGACCTCCCATGCCCTCGATGATCGAGGGCGTAGAGGGAGTAGCCCCTGGGTACGAAATAGTCGACCAGGTTCGAGTACCTTCCGCTGTGCTCGGCCCAGCCATGGACCACGAGCAGGGTGGCCTTCACGTCTCCGTCCGGCCGCCACGACTGGTAGTACAGGCTGAGCCCGTCGCGAGCCGCAAACCTGCCTTCGTTGTAGTGCATGCGACTACCACTCGTAGTCCCGATGGGTGGCGGCAGCGTACTCCCTGCTCAGCTTCTGCCTCGTCTCGGACAGCCTCTGACTTATCGTCGAGCTCAGGTTCGTCATCACCACGTAGCCGATCCGCGGATTCCGCTCGAAGAGCTCTCTGAGGTCCTCTCCCCTGATGAAGATCTCCTCCGTTGTCTCCGCGCACTTCGCCGAGGATGTGTACACGAAGGGGGGCACCAGCGCCGACCATCCGAAGACCTCTCCAGGCTTGACCCTGTAGATGACTACCTCCCTGCTCCACGGCTCATACAGCTTGACCACGAGATTCACCTTCCCAGTACGGCAGAGGCGAAGGTCATTCGCATTCCCGCTCTGCGCGAAGCAGACGGCGTCCTGCTCAAAGGTCCGCTCGTGGCACAGCTGCGCTACCTGGGCCAACTCCTCGTCGTCAAGACCGTGGAAGAGAGCGAAGTCTCTCACAACCTCGATCGGGACCACTATCCACCTCCACGTTGCCCCGCGAATGGTAGCGCAGATGGTACACGCTCGGTCTCGGTAAGTCAAGCCGCCTCCAAGACG
>CAZNMB010000325.1:0-2945 GCA_964574095.1 uncultured Dehalococcoidia bacterium | reverse complement strand
GACGGTGTTGGCTCAGGCGTGGGCGTCGCTGTGGGCTCGGGCGTTGGCGTCGCTGTCGGCTCGGGCGTTGGCGTCGGCGTAGGTGTAGGTGTAGGTGTCGGACTAGGCGTCGGTGTCGGTGTAGGCGTAGGTGTAGGTGTCGGCGTAGGTGTAGGTGTCGGACTAGGCGTCGGCGACGGTGTTGGCTCAGGCTCGGCAATCAGGGCGAAGTCCACCACGGCCGTGTTCCCCGACTCCACCGAGACATCGTCCTGCACTGAAGATGTGTAGCCCGCAGCCGAAGCGGTGACCGAATACGTCCCCTGCGGCACAGCATCGATCGCGTAGCTGCCGGCGGCGTCCGCCGCATCGGACCTGACACCATCGGTGACCGAGGCGCCGCTGATCGGCCCCCCGGTGTCGGCATCGGTCACGGTCCCGGCGATGCTACCGGTAGAGGGCGGCGATTGCCCCAGGGCCGCATGATAGGCGTTTATGCGGCCATGGGCCACATCGATCCCCACATCATCGCCCGTGGCCTCTATCCTCGCCCTTACCTCGTCATTGCGCCGCCCGTTGCCGTTGGAATCCGTGACCACGCTGAACAGGAGCGCGCCCAGTCCCGCGACATGAGGGCCCGCCATCGAAGTGCCCGACTTGTAGCCGTACTCGCCGTCGGGCATTGTCGAGAAGATACCATCTCCGGGAGCAGCCACATCGACCCATGACCCGCGGTCGGACCACCACGCCAGGCTGTCGCTGCCGGTCGTGCCGCCGACAGCGAGGCAGTTGGAGTAGTAGGCCGGGTAGAAGGGAGCCGAGTCGCCGTTGTTCCCCGCCGCCGCCACAACCAGCACGCCCCTGGACCAGGCGTAGTTCACTGCGCTCTCGAGGGTGGAGGAAGGGATGCCGCTGCCCAGACTGAGGTTGATCACCTTCGCCCCGTTGTCGGCGGCCCAGGTAATGCCCTGGGCAATCCAGGAGTAGTAGCCGACACCATCGTCTCCCATGACCTTGACGTTCATCAGCATCGAGTCGCAGCCCAGGCCCGCGACCCCGATGCCGTTGCCGGTCACGGCGGCGGCTATTCCCGCCACATGCGTTCCGTGGCTGTTGCCGTTCTCATCGGCCGTGGGGCTGTCGGTAAAGTTGACGCTGGATACCACTTTCGCCGCGAGGTCGGGGTGGTTCAGGTCGATACCTGTGTCGAGGATGGCTATGCAGACGTAAGGGCTGCCCCGGGTTATGCCCCATGCCTGGGGCGCCTGTACCTTCGCCATCCCCCACTGGCTACCGAAGTACTGGTCGTTGGGATTGTCCGCGACCCGGGCGACGGGATCAAGCTCGACGTAGCTCACGTCCTGCTGCCCCTGGTATGCCGACTGCGCGGCGGTGGCGGACACGCCGGTGACGCTGACGACCTGGACGCCGATGTCCGCGATCACCGTCTCGAATTCGCCGCCGACCCGCCGGTGCACCCGTACCATCTCGTTGGCGGTCGTGCCCGGCTTGAATCGCACCAGGAGGCGGGCCGAGGCGGGACCGGCGCTCTGGCCCTCGTCGGCCGAGAGCGGCGCGGCAGGGCCGATGACGCCGAGCGCCAGGGCCAGCACAATGGCGGCAGAAAGGAGCTTTCGCATTGACTTGAGTCGGGAATCCCGCGATTGACCCGCCGGTCACCGGGGCATAGACCCGACACTCAAATCGTAGGCTCCGCACGATGGGGCTGTGAATCACCAAAACGTCCTGTCGAGTGTAGGAAATGGTAAGTGACTTCTGGAGATTTCGTACTGGGCGCGCAAATGGGGTCCGGTGTCGGCGCCCGAGGGACGGGGAGAGGGATTCCAACGTGCCGTCTCCAGCGCGGTTCGGCGATCGCTATGGCAGATCCAGCGACTTCGCCATGAGTCTCTGCGTCGCTGACCCGGGCCATGCCCGCGCCGGAATCATGGTTAGGCAGGGACACGCCACGCAGTGGTCCCGGAACGCTTCGGGCGCAGCAGCCGAAGTCAATGCCTGGGAGCCAGCATCAGTGCAACGGTCGCGCCCCTGCACTGCCCGACTTGTCAGCTCGATGTCTGCGTATGAACTATGACCATGGTAATGCCCGGAGAACTGACTTGGGAGTGTCGCCGTCAGCCAAAAGTAACGTGACTGAAGTACTGATTTCTGTGGGATACGCGAACTTCAGGGCACTCCGCTCTAGTTGACTTCCCGTACCTGCCAACCTACCATTTGGACAAGTGAGAGATGATGTTCGAACGAATCGGGTCGAATCCACAAGAGCAGCCCGTCTCGATGGCAAATGCCCCGGGGCGGTGAGCACGCGGTGGAACCGACCCTGCCCGAGAAGGACCGATTCTCTGCAGCCCGATAGGATGGACAATCCCTTGAGGAAGAGGAGACAGAAGAAATGATGAAGACAGCTTTGCAGATGAGGGCTCTCTTATACCCGCTTTTCGCGCTCATACTGGTGTTGGGCCTGATGGCGCCGCTGGCGTCGCTGGCGACGCCAGCTGGGGCGTGCCCCGTCTACTACAAGCTGACGGTCCAGGCCGTCGGCTGCGGTTCGATCCTCGTGGAGGTGACGGGGAAAGGTCCTGTGACGGTGCTTCCGGGGCATACAGAGATCGTTAGCGGCATTGAAGCGGGCACCCACGTCACGCTGACCGCGCAGACCCCGGAGGAAGGCTGCTGCGCCTTCTGGTACTGGAGTGGCAACTTCCCGAATGCGCCCAAGACCACCAACCCGCTGACGTTCAACATGCCGACTCACGATACGACGGTGACCGGGACCTTCGTCACCATGCCGACGGGGGGCACGGCGACCGTGGACGGCAACGCCGCCGAGTGGAACCTGACCAACGACTTCTACACCAACATGTACTGGGATGGGGATCCGACCAAGGCGGACTATTCCAGGCTATACCTGCGCTACGACTGCTCGACGGATACCCTGTATGCCC
>CAZNMB010000324.1:0-2945 GCA_964574095.1 uncultured Dehalococcoidia bacterium | reverse complement strand
GTCGAAGACCGCCGGCAGCGAACGGTCGGGGATCTCGAAGTCGGCCGGGACACCTTCGGGATACGAGCTCAGCCAGGGTCGCGCGTCGTATGTGGCTCTGGCATCCATGTCCCCTCCCCACTCTCGTCTCTGGGACCGAGGATAGAACTTCCCGATGCCGGTGTCAACAGCGACCCACACTCCGACAAGGGCAATGGCCCACGTTCCTCGCGTGCTTGACAAATGGGCCCGAATCCGTTACGAAGGTTGCACGAGCAGCAGGGCCCGCGCGGCACCGCAGCCCGTCGGAAGGATACACTGAAGTGCAGCATAGAATGAAACGGACCACGCTTCCGTTCACGGCAATCGTCGGACAGCACCGGCTCAAAGAGGCCCTGCTGCTGAACGTGGTGAACCCCAGCCTTCTCGGCGTTCTGATCAGGGGCGAGAAGGGAACAGGCAAGTCCACGGCCGTAAGGGCCCTGGCCGACCTCCTGCCGGAGATAGAGGTCGTGGAGTGCCCCTTCAACTGCAGCCCCACGAATCCCTCGCTGCAATGCAGCACCTGCGCCGGGCGGGCCGCGCGCGGCGAACGGCTCCCCGCTGTCATGAGGAAGACCAGGGTGATCGAACTGCCTCTGGGAGCTACCGAGGACCGCGTCACGGGGACGCTCGACATCGAGAAGGCGTTGAGAGAAGGGGTGAAGGTGCTGGAGCCCGGCATCCTGGCGGAGGTCAACCAGGGTATCCTCTACATAGACGAGGTCAACCTTCTGGACGATCATCTGGTGGACGTGCTGCTCGACGCCGCCGCCATGGGAGTCAACACCATCGAGCGCGAGGGCATCTCGGTCTCCCATCCTTCAAGGTTCATCCTCGTGGGCACGATGAACCCCGAGGAGGGCGAGATCCGGCCGCAGCTTCTCGACAGATTCGGACTCTCTGTCGAGGTCAGGACCACGAAGGATGAGGCCGAGAGGATCGAGATCATCAAGGTTGTGGAGGGCTTCGAGCAGGACCCGGAATCGTTGTCGAAGAGGTACGAGACGGAGCAGGAGGAGCTGAGAGAGAGGATACGGGGCGCGAGGGAAATCCTCCGCGAGGTGCAGATCGCCGAAGACTTCCTCAGAACCACAGCGGCCATCTGCCTTGAGTTCGATGTCCACGGGCATCGCGCGGACTTCCTCATCGCCAGGGCAGCGAAGACGATTGCGGCGTTCAACCGCAGGAAAGCGGTTGTCGAAGACGACCTCAGGGAAGCGGCAGAGCTGGTCCTCCCGCACAGGATGCGACGGATGCCCTTCGAGGAACCGAAGCCGGTTACGCAGAGGGTCGAGGCGATAATGCAGCGAAGGAAGCTGCCTGCCGCCGAGCAGGAGGAGTGCGAACTCGACGACGGCGAGGCTGAGCCTGCGGAGCGGGATGATGACGGCGACCCCGATTCGCGGGCGGACGAGGGCCGGGGACGGCTGAGCAAGGCCATCGAGATCGGCACGCAGAGGAAGGCCGAGATAAGGGTCGCCAGGGACAAGAAGCGGCGCACGGGCTCGGGGCGCAGGGCCCAGTCCCTGAGCACTCACAGCGGCAAGTACGTGAAGGCCAGAATCCCCGAGGACAAGACGACCGACATCGCCATAGACGCCACGCTGAGGGCGGCCGTCGCCAGGACCGGCGAACTGACGATTGCGAAGGAAGATCTCAGAGAGAAGGTGCGCGCCAAGAAGGTCTCGTCCGTGGTGGTGTTCGTGGTCGATGCCTCGGGCTCGATGGCGGCCATGCGGGGCATGGAGATGGCGAAGCGGGCCGTGATGAACCTGCTGGAGGACTCCTACCAGAAGCGGGACAAGGTCGGGTTCATCTCCGTTGCCGGCGACAAGGCCAGTGTCCTCCTGCCCCCCACGTCAAGCGTGGAGATGGCTGTGAAGTGTCTCAAGGACCTCCCGATGGCCGGCCGCACGCCTCTTTCCGACGGGCTTCTGAAGGGACTTCAGGTACTGAGAACGGAGCTGTGGAAGAACAAGCACATCGTGCCGATCATGGTGCTGGTGTCGGACGGCCGGGGCAACGTGCCGCTGGACAGGGACGTCAAGAGGGAGGCGGTCTCCCTGGCGAGGGAGATCAAGAGACAGGGGATAAGCCTGGTCGTCATCGACACGGACGACCAGTTCCTCGATCTGGGGTACAACAGGGAGATAGCGGATGCGGGCGGCGGAGACTACTACCGCCTCGACGAGCTGGACTACAGGGAAGTCATCGACGTCGTAAGGGCGCTGGGCACATTCGGGGAGGACGCGGGCCCTCCTCCGTAGGCGTTTCCTGACGCCTTCGGAAGCTGGACGCGCCATGGCAAAGGCTTCTGGGCTCACACTCACGAACGGCGAACGCGACGTCCTCGCGCTCGTCGCGCGAGGACTGACCAACCGCGAGATCGCGGTCCGGCTGAGCGTGAGCACCGGCGCGGTCAAGACGCTGATCCACCAGGCCTGCGGCAAGCTGGATGCCCGCAACCGGATCGAGGCCGTCTTCTTCGCCATCAGGCGCGGCGCCCTGGACATAGACGAGATCTTCTCGCTCGATGAGCTGGCCGAGCTGCTGGGATCGCTGGGGCCCGAGGCGGTGGAGACGCTGGCCCAGGTGCTGCGGCACGAGGAGGATGAGGGGACCGAACGGGCACTTCCCGTTCACAAGATCGAGGACCGCACGCTGACCGGGCGAGAGAGGGAGGCCCTCGTGCTCGTCGCCCGGGGACTGACCAACCGTGAGATCGCCGACCAGCTCTGCACGTCCCTGAGCACAGTCAGGACCTTCCTGTACCAGGCATGCCTCAAGCTCGAAGCCGACAACCGGGCCCAGGCGTTCATCACGGCCCTGCGCCGGAAGGCGATAAACGTCGATGAGGTGTTCACGCTCGACGAGCTGGTCGAGTTCCTCGACGCGTTGGGCGCGGACGCGATGGAGAAGGTCGC
>CAZNMB010000323.1:1624-2950 GCA_964574095.1 uncultured Dehalococcoidia bacterium | reverse complement strand
GCCGTCGGGCCTCGTAGTCTCTGCCCTCCATTTCTTCGTCTTGGCCGATCGAAACACCGACCGGAGCGCTTCGCGCGTCACTTTCCGGTCTTCGGGCGACAGATACTCGTATATCGTTGAGCCCATCACTTGTTCCAAAGACCGCCCCGGCGCAGTGCGATTGATGAAGAAGATAGTCCCATCGCGATCAACGGTCAGTACCCTATCCGGCGCGGTCTCGACAAGCATGCGCCATCGTTCCTCCGATTCCGCGAGCGCCTCCTCCGCCTGTTTGCGCTCCATCACGTCCCGGAGACTGCCGACCACGGCGACCGGCTGTCCCCGATCATCATCGACCACCGTGCGCGAATCGCTCATCCACCGGTACCCCAGCGTCCTGTGTCTCATCCGGTACTCGACCGTGCGCGCGGCGTGCCGCTCGGACGGGTTCATCAGGCTGAACATGTTGCGGCTCACGTGCTCCAGGTCGTCGGGGTGCACCAGAGTGCTTGCCCCGTCGAACCCGATGCCCATGAACTCGTCCGGTGTGTACCCGAGGACCCTTTCGGACGCCGGGCTGACGTAGTCGTACTTCGCGGTGCGGAGGTCCAGCCGGTAGACCATGTCCTGAGTGCTCGCGAATACACTGCTCAGCCTTCCTTCCCTCTCGCGCAGCGCCTCCTCCGCCACCTTCCGCTCCGTCACGTCGTTGACGATGAGCCCGAGCCCATCCCCGACCTTGAAAGCCCTGATGCTCAGGTACATCCGGCCTGACTCCGGATGCTCGACCACATGGTCGTAGCTCAAAGGCCGGCCCGTGTCTATGACATCGCGATACTGCTGGTACCTTTCCAGCGCCTCGAGTTCCGGTGCGTGGTCCAGGATGTTCTGTCCGGCAGCTCCTCCAGGGCCGCTCTTCGACAGGCCGGCTATCCTTTCCGCCGCGGGGTTCACGGCCACCACATCCAGGTTCGCATCAAACAGGACGAAGGCATCGGTGGACGCCTCCGCGAAGGCCGCGAGTCCTGCCTTCCAGTGCCGGGACGGCCTGCGGCCGGGGGTCCTGGGCTTGTCCCGCGTTGACGCTCTCTTCTTTGCCATCGTCCACCTCCCTCGGCGGAGTTGGGAAGCGCCGCCCGTCGTCTATTGCGCGGCGCTCGCGAGCCGACTTCACATGTCCGAGGCGACAGGGCGGGCCCGGGAACCGCCGGACCACTCCACCCGACCACCGCGATGGTTCCCCGCCACGCCCCTCGCGTTGGAGTGTAGGCGCTGATTATATGCCGTCGTGCAAGCACTTTCAACGCGGTACTGCGCGTGCACACTCGGCGCGGCGCCAAGTCGTAA
>CAZNMB010000323.1:0-1524 GCA_964574095.1 uncultured Dehalococcoidia bacterium | reverse complement strand
CGAAAGGCGAGCCTGGGGGCAAAGGAGAGACGATGAGCCTGTTCACGATCGACCCCGAGAAATGCAACCGTTGCGGCATGTGCGTTCTGGAGTGCCCCGCGCGCATTATCGCCGCGCGCGAACCGAAGGCTGTGCCCGTCCTGGTAGAGGGCGGGGAGGAGCGCTGCATTACCTGCGGGCACTGCGTCGCGGTCTGCGCTCCGGGGGCCTTTGCCCACCGGGCGATGAGGCCCGGGGAGCTCGAAGAGGTGACCCGGCGGCAGCTTCCGTCTCCGGCTCAGGCGGAGCGTCTGCTGAAGTCGCGCCGTTCTGTACGTTCGTACAAGAACAAGCCGGTGCCCAGAGAGCTGCTGGCGAAGCTGATCGACATCGCGCGCTACGCCCCGTCGGGGACCAACGCCCAGCCGGTACAGTGGCTTGTGGTCGAAGACCCGCAGGAGACGAAGCGCCTCGCCGGGCTTGTCGTGGAATGGATGCGAAAGATCATCAAGACGAGCCCCGAGCTTGCGGCGGCCCTCCGCTTCGATCACATGGTGGGGGCCTGGATCATGGGGATCGACGTGCCCCTGCGCGGCGCGCCGCACGTCATCGCGGCCCATGCCCCGAAGAACCAGCCGCTGGCCGAGGGCAGCTCCTACATCGCCCTGGCCTATCTGGAGCTGGCAGCGTACTCTCTGGGCCTGGGGGCATGCTGGGCCGGGTACTTCCAGCTGGCCGCCGCGAACCACCCCCGCCTGCAGGAGGCGCTGGGGCTTCCGGACGGCCATCGATGCTTCGGAGCGATGATGGTCGGCTATCCCAGGCACCGGTTCCGCCGCATACCCCTGCGGAACGAGCCCAAGGTGATATGGCGCTAGCGGGCCGGACGCCGGCTCACGTGCCCGCGGGGGCGCCTCGTCGGCTCGGGCGCGCTCTTCTTCCCTCGCAGCACGTCCTCGAGGCTGTTCGGCAGGGGCACTCCATGCTTGCGGAACGTAGCCGCCAGCCTCTCTGCATGCCTGACCCTGTCTTCGGCTGACATCCGCGCGAACTTCACGTTGAACGCCTGCAGCTCCAGGGCGTCCCAGTCGACCAACTTCTTCCCGTCACTCTCTTCGGCCATACGATCGGCGTCCTCTGCATGTGAATACAGTGCCAGCATACGGCCTCCCTGATGCGCGTGCCATAGCCCTTCTGACCAATTGGATGCAGGAAATGGTACGCTTGCGCTCGACATAACGGACAGAATGCAGGGTGGGTGGAGCCGTGCGCAACCGACCACACCCAGCTCCAGCCGGTGGGTTCCGTCCTTCCGGCAAAGGACTGCACGCGCCCAAGGACTGTGGTCCCGGGACGCGCGTGGGGACCCGGCCATGCGGCGTCAGCGCCCTCACCCGTTGTCGGCGATGATATCCGCCACCATCTCAGCCGTTCGGCCCGCGATCTCGGCGCATTTCTTGAGGAACCCGGGGTCGGAGATCGCAGCGGAGGCCAGCTCGAAGTCAGCCCAGTCAACGCCGGCGATCTCGAAGCAGTCGCTGGTGC
>CAZNMB010000322.1:0-2956 GCA_964574095.1 uncultured Dehalococcoidia bacterium | reverse complement strand
GTCCGGTGAAGGCGCGGGCCAGGCGCAGCGCGCTCATGGTGGCCTCGGTGCCGGAGCTGACGAAGCGCACCAGCTCCATCGATGGTACGGCGCCGGCTATCATCCGCGCCAGGACGGTCTCCCTCTCGGTGGGCGCGCCGAAGCTCGTGCCGCCCTCGATTGCCTCCTTCAATGCTGCCGTCACGCCCGGGTGGGCGTGTCCGAGAACGAGCGCGCCCCAGGAGCAGACGTAGTCTATGAGGTCGTTGCCGTCGGCATCCTCGATGTGGGCCCCGCGGCCTCGCCTGATGAAGAGCGGCTTGCCGCCCACCGCGCGGAATGCCCTCACCGGGCTGTCCACGCCGCCCACGAGGTAGCGCTGGGCCTCGGCGAACAGCCTCTCCGATTCCGCCCTGCGGCCCCGCGCGCCTATGTCTCCGCGCCCGACTTCAGCCAACCCGCGGCCTCCCTCGCATGGTAGGTAATGATGATATCCGCGCCCGCCCTCTTGATGGAGGTGAGCACCTCCATGGCGCACGCCGCCTCGTCGAGCCATCCCCTCTGGGCCGCCGCCTTCACCATGGCGTACTCACCGCTCACGTTGTAGGCCGCGACGGGGAGGAGGAACCGCCGGCGCACTTCCGCGATCACGTCGAGATAGGCAAGCGCCGGTTTGACCATGACGATGTCCGCCCCCTCCTGAACGTCCAACTCCACCTCGCGCAGCGCCTGGCGCACGTTCGCGGGGTCGAGCTGGTAGGAACGCCGGTCGCCGAAGCGGGGGCTGGAGTCGGCCGCCTCGCGGAAGGGCCCGAAGAAGGCGGAGGCGTACTTGGCCGCGTACGCCATGATGATCGTGTCTTCGAAGCCGTTCCCGTCCAGGCGGGAGCGGATGGCGCCCACCCGGCCGTCCATCATGTCCGAGGGCGCGACGATGTCGGCGCCCGCAGCCGCGTGCGACAGCGCCGTCCGGGCGATGAGGTCGATGCTCTGGTCGTTGTCCACCCGGCCATCCACAACGACGCCGCACTGCCCGTGGTCGGTGTACTGGCAGAGGCAGACGTCGGTGATCACGACCATGTCGGGGACGGCCTGTTTGATCTCCCTCACGGCCGACTGCACGACGCCTTGCTCGTTCCAGGCGGCGGAGCCTGTCGCATCCTTCGCCTCGGGCAGGCCGAACAGCAGCACGGCGGGTATGCCCAGTCCGGCAACGCTCTCCGCCTCCCTGGCCGCAAGATCGGGGGACAGATGGAGCTGGCCGGGCATGGAGGGGATCTCCTCCCTCACCCCGCGACCCGGAACGGCGAACATGGGGTAGACGAGATCAGATACGTGCACCCGCGTCTCCCGCACCATCTCCCTCAACGTCCCGGTGCGGCGCAGGCGGCGAAGTCGAAGCTGGGGAAACTGGGCCACTATGCACCCTCCTTATCGCGCTCGAAGTCGTCGATCAGGGCCTGAACCAGGCCGGGGACCGTGTGTTCGGAGGCGGTGACATCCACCCGCACGCCGAGCTCCGAGGCGGTGGCGGCGGTGACGGGGCCGATGCAGGCCACCTTCGTGCCGTTTATGGCCTCCCACCCGGCGCCGAGCATTGCGACCAGGTGTCTCACGGTAGACGAGCTGGTGAATGTCGTGACGTCGATCTCTCCGTCGAGCAGCATCTTCATTCCTGCGCCGGGGGTCTCCGGGGGCGGCACGGTGCGATACAGCGCTATCTCATCCACGCTTGCCCCGAGCCGGGCCAGGCCGGCCACGAGCTCCGGGGGAGCCGACTCCGCCCGTGGCAGGAGGATGCGCTTCCCGGCGATCGCCTCGTTCCGGAGGGCGCCGGCGATGGCTTCGGCGCGGAACTCGCGCGGGACCAGGTCGGCGGCAAGCCCGCGGGCCTCCAGGGCGGCGGCTGTGGCGGGGCCGATGGCGCACAGCTTGACCCCGCTCAAGGACCTGCCGTCCTTTCCGAGCGCGCGCAGCCGCGCGAAGAAGACCTCCACCCCGTTGGCGCTGGTGAAGATGAGCCAGGCGTACTCCGGCAGCCGGTCGATCGCCCGGTCGAGTTCCTGAGAATCTGGTATGACCTCTATCTGGATCGCCGGCAGCTCGATCGGCAGCGCTCCGTGACGCGCGAGCAGCTCGCTGAGGACGCCGGCCTGCCGCCGGGAGCGCGTCACGAGTACCCGCTTGCCGAAAAGGGGCTGGTTGTCGAACCATCGAATCCTGTCGCGAAGGCCCACCACGTCCCCGACGACGATCACCGCCGGCGGCGCGAGACCCGCCTCCTCTACTGCCGCCGCCAGCTTGTCCAGCGTGCTCACCAGCGTCTGCTGGCGGGGACCGGTGCCCTCCTTGATGACGGCCACCGGCGTCGTTCCCGGGCGGCCGTTTGCCATCAGCTCTTCGGCTATGTACGCCACGTTGCCCACGCCCATGAGGAACACCAGCGTATCGACGCCTGTCGCCAGCTTCTCCCATCGGATACTGGAGGCCGTCTTGGCGGGGTCTTCGTGTCCGGTGACGACAGCCATCGACGACGCCAGGCCGCGGTGGGTGACGGGAATGCCGGCGTACGCGGGCACGGCGATCGACGCGCTGACGCCGGGGACCACCTCGAAAGGAATACCGGCCTCGGACAGCCTCTCCGCCTCCTCTCCTCCCCTCCCGAGGAGGAAGGGATCACCTCCCTTGAGCCTCACTACCGTCTTCCCTGCGGCGGCCTTTTCCACGAGCAGCTCGTTGATCTCGTCCTGGCGCAGGGTGTGCCTGTCGGCGCTCTTCCCCACGTATATCATCTCGGCGTCCGGTGATATGCCGCGAAGCACGCGCTCATCCACCAGCCGATCATAGACGACAACCTCGGCCTCGGCAAGGCAGCGGGCGCCCTTGACCGTGATGAGCCCCGGGTCGCCCGGGCCCGCGCCCACGAGATAGACCTTGCCTTTCACCATGACGCCGGCGCCTCAGTCTCCGCTATCAG
>CAZNMB010000321.1:0-2961 GCA_964574095.1 uncultured Dehalococcoidia bacterium | reverse complement strand
TTGTCTTGGCGTGCTCCGCGGTAATCTCCATCTCCTGCTGAGCGCCGCCCACCATCTGAGCGCACAGCATCGCGGCGCCCTTGCGCTGGATGTCCGCGACGAGCGCGAATCCCTCGTTCAGATTGCCGAGCATATCGCCCGTTGGCACGGACACCTTGTCCAGCCGCACTTCAAACTGCCTGTCGCGGGCTATGGTGCGCAGCGGAGGAGGTATGACTACCCCCGGAGCCTTGCTGCTCACGATGAAGACGGTGAGACCCGCTTTGTCGCCGGGCTTCCCCTCGGTCCTGGCCACGACCAGCATGTAGTCGGCCACGTGAGCGTAGGGAACGAAGAGCTTGGTGCCGCTGAGCTCGAACCCTCCGCCCGTCGGGGCGGCCACGGTGGCGACCCACTTCGCGTCATAGTCGGCCTCCGGCTCCGAGAGCGCGATCGCGAGGATGACTTCGCCGGCGGCGACTCCCGGCAGCAGCGTCCTCTTCTGCTCGCTGGTGCCGTATTCGGCGATGGCGAGGGCTGCGATCGCAGAGCTGAACATCGGTCCGGGCATGGCCGATCGCCCGAGTTCCTCGAAAAGCACCGCCAGGTCCAGCAGCGCGAGCCCGGCGCCGCCGTATTCGTCCGGGAGCGCTATCCCCATCCAGCCCAGCGCCGCCATCTTCTTCCACAGCTCCGGCGAATAGCCCAGATCGCTGGCTTCGATCTCCTTGACCACGGACTTGGGACACTCGGCGCTGAGAAAGTCCCGCGCCGATTTTCGCAGCATCTCTTGCTCTTCACTGAGGGCGAAGTCCATGTCTAACCAACCTTTCTGAACTTTGGGAGCGTCAGCCCTTCGGCCACGTCATCGAAGACTACTTCGACCGGCATCCCGATGGCTATGTCGTCCGGCCCGGCATCAACCATGTTGCTGATCAGCCGCACGCCCTCCTGCATCTCTACAAGGACGACCGAATACGGGGCCTTGAAAGCAGGGTGGGGTGACTCGCGATAGGTGACCCAACTGTGGACCACGCCTTTCCCTGAGGAGGGGGCCCACTCCTTCTCGAACGAGCGGCATTTCGGGCACGCCGGCCGTGGAGGGTGGACCCAGGTGCCGCACTCCTTGCATCTCTGGAAGAGCAGCTGGTGGCCCTTGACGCCTTCCCAGAAGCCCATGTTCTCCCAGACCATTGGCGGGGCGGGCACGGGGTGTTCGGGATTGTACTGTACGCTCATCTGCTACCTCCTAGGATGAGGCCGCTTGCCGGGCCGCCTGCCCCCGTGGCAACCAGGGCTACGTCCGCGTCCTTCACCTGCGCGGTTGATGTACGCCTTATCTGCCGGATGGCTTCGACAACGTGGTTCATACCATAGATGTGGCCCTCGCCCAGCGAGCCTCCCGACGTGTTGACCGGGATCTGTCCCCCGAGCCGTATCCGGTCGCCGCCTTCGCAGAAGGAAGCACCCTCGCCTCGGCTGCAGAAGCCTAGCTCCTCAAGCTGCATCGGGACCAGGGGAGCGTAGCTGTCGTCGAGCTCCGCGACCTTCACGTCCTTGGGAGCGACGCCGGCCATGGCGAAGAGCCTCTTTCCCACGTCGCCGATCTCCGGCAGTCCCGATATGTCCGGCCGGTAGAAGCCCTTCTTCTCCTCGGTACCGGCGACCTGGCTCTGGGCCGCGCCGAGTATGTAGACGGGCTTCTGCTTCAGCTTCTGCGCCTTCTCGGCGGTGGTCACGACAAGGGCGACGGCGCAGTCCGATTCGCCGTGGCAATCCATGAGACGGAGTGGATCGACGATCACTTTGGACTTGAGATACTCCTTGATGGTGGTCGGCTTCTTATGGAACATTCCGTGAGGATTCTTCGCGCCGTGCTCCCGACAGACCGTCGTCACCCAGCCGAACAGGTCGCTGTTGATGCCGTAGTCATGCATGTACCTGCGGACGATCATGGCAACGCGGCCCGCCTCGCTCATCAGGCCGAAGGGAGCGTGGTACGTCCACTGAAGTAGGTCGCCCGTGTCGAGCTGCGTCATGTTCCTCGAGCTCGTGCCCATCCGCCTCCTGGATGCCCCGTTCACCGCCCTGTAGACGACTACGTAGTTGGCCGCGCCCGTTGTCACCCCGATGGCCGCGCGCAGGACCATCGCGCATGGAGCGCCGTACCATCTCGTCTCACCGAAGTAGGTCAGGTTGCCCATGCCCATCGAGCTGGTGACGCTGTGCTCGTCGGTGGCGTCATCCGTGTGCTTGACGATACCGTCGACATCAGGCGGCACCAATCCGGCATCGTCCAAGGCATCCCTTATGCACTCGCAGGTCATGCGGAGCTCCGTCTTCCCGGAGTCCTTCGAGAAACCACTGGTGCCGATGCCGACGATGGCCGCGTTCTTGCTGATGCTGTTCATTACTGTATCCTCACACCGGCTAGACTTCGCGCTTTCTGAATTTCGGCAGAGTGAGGTCATCGGCTATGTCATCGAACATGATCTCGACGGGCATGCCGATGTAGACCTTGTCAGGCGGGACGTCGTATATGTCGCTGATCATTCGCACCCCTTCCAGCAGCTCGATCACAGCCACCGCGTAGGGAACTTTGATGCCCGGGTAGGCCGCATTCGCGTAGACGAAGTTGACCCAGGCGTATACTTTGCCCTTGCCTTCAGAAGGCACCCATTCCTTCTCGGTCGAGAGACATCTGGGGCACATGGGGCGCGGCCGGTGCACGAACAGCCCGCAGTCCTTGCATTTCTGGAAGGCCAGCTTGTGCTGCTTGACCCCGTCCCAGAACCCGCGGTTGTCGAAGTCGACGTAGGGACGCAGAAGGGGAACGCCGGGAATATACTCCATTACCATTTCTTACCTCCTCAGAAGGAGAGCGCTCGTGGGTACTCCAAGCCCGCCCGTGACCAAACTCAATTCGACGTCTTTCACCTGCGCGGTTGAAGTGCCCCTGATCTGCCGCACCGCCTCCGCGAT
>CAZNMB010000320.1:0-2961 GCA_964574095.1 uncultured Dehalococcoidia bacterium | reverse complement strand
ACTGTCGCCGGCCACCGTCGAGAGGCTGAATACGGTCTACTCTCGCAGGTGGTCGCACGGCAACCCCATCGACAACGGCGGGGACCCCTTCGACTACGCCGCCCTCTGGGCCCTGCTCGAGGACGAGAACGTCGATTCCGTCGTGATCATCGGCGCCGCCGGGACTGCGAGGAACATGGCCAGCTGGGTGGCGGTGCCCGATTCCATGAGGCAGGCCGTCGAAGAGTGGATCGATACCTCCGAGGTCGGCGAGCTGGCCGATGTGAAGAAGCTGTTCGAGAAGGTGTGGGAGTTGAAGAAGCCGGCGCTGTTCTGCAACCTGGCCATCCCCACGCAGCGGAAGGGCGAGCTCTACGAGGACCTGAAGAGAAGATATGACGTGCCGTTCCGGACACCGGAGCGGGCGGCCAGGGTCATCCGGCATCTGGTGGACTACAGCGCATACCTCGGAGTCGCGGGAGGGGGCTGATGGCGCTGTACGATCTCACGGTGCACGAGGCCCATGAGCTGCTGCAGAAGGGCGAGGTATCGTCCGTGGAGCTCACGGAGGCGGTGCTCGGGCGTATCGATGAGGTGGAGAAGAAGGTGCGCTCGTGTGTCACCGTGACCGGAGACCTGGCCATGGAGCGGGCCCGGCGTGCCGACAAGCGCATCAGGGCGGGGGACTGCGCCCCGCTCACCGGCGTCCCCGCGGTGATCAAGGACAACATGTGTACCCGGGGGACGCGGACCACCTGCTCGTCGCGGATGCTGGAGAACTTCGTGCCTCCGTACGATGCCGCCGTGGTGGAGAAGCTCGATGCCCAAGGCATGGTCCTTGTGGGCAAGGGGAACATGGATGAGTTCGCGATGGGCTCATCGACCGAGAACTCGGCTTTCCACCCGACACACAATCCGTGGAACCTGGAGCGCGTCCCCGGCGGCAGCAGCGGGGGATCGACTACAGCGGTGGCGGCGGGCGAGGCTGTCTACGCCCTCGGCTCCGACACCGGGGGGAGCATCCGGCAGCCGGCGGGCTTCTGCGGCGTTGTCGGGCTCAAGCCCACGTACGGCAGGGTATCGCGATACGGGCTGGTCGCCTTCGCCAGCTCTCTCGACCAGATCGGGCCCATCACCAGGGACGTCACCGACAGCGCGCTGGTGTTGAACGCAATCGCGGGTCATGACCCGAAGGACTCCACATGCGTGGACAGGCCCGTTCCCGACTACACGGAGTCGCTCGTTCCCGATATCCGGGGGATGCGCGTCGGCGTGCCCCGGGAGTATTTCGTTGAGGGCATGGAGACGGGCGTCGAGGACGTGGTCCGCCGGGCGGTCGGCAGGCTCGAGGAGATGGGCGCGGAGCTGGACTGGGAGGTATCCCTGCCCAGCACGCGCGCGGCGCTGGCCTGCTACTACATAATCGCCCCTTCGGAGGCGATGGCCAACCTGGCGCGCTACGACGGCGTGAAGTACGGCTACTCGGCGCGGGATGCGAAGAGCATGTGGGATGCCATGGAGAAGACCCGTCAGCATGGCTTCGGGCCCGAGGTGAAGCGGCGCATCATGCTCGGGACCTACGCCCTGTCCGCCGGGTACTACGAGGCCTACTATCTCAAGGCGCAGAAGGTGCGCACGCTGATAACGAGGGAGTTCGCCGACGCCTTCTCCCGCTGCGACGTCGTGGTCACCCCAACATCGCCGACCGTGCCTTTTCGCATCGGGGAAAGGGCGGACGACCCGATGCAGATGTACCTCGCCGACGTCTGCACCCTGCCGGTCAACATCGCCGGCATCCCGGGGATCTCGGTCCCTGCGGGGTTCGTGGACGGCCTGCCCGTGGGGATGCAGGTGCTGGGCAAGCCTTTCGCGGAGGACGCGCTGCTTCGCGTCGCATTCGCCTATGAGCAGGCGACGGAGTGGCGGCTGAGGAGGGCGGTGGTCTAGATGGAGGGCGAGCCGGGCAGCGTCGCCTGCTACTCGGGCGGCAGGTATGGCGAGCGGCCCACGTCGTTCGTCTGGCGGAGCGTGCGGCACCGGGTCGGGAGCATCGACAGCGAGTGGCTGGAGCCCGGCGCCAGGCACTTCCGCCTCCGCACCGAGGATGACAGGCTGTTCGAGCTTTGCTATGATGAGGGCGCCGATCGGTGGCTGATTCAGGAGAGGACGGCGGGCCGCCAAGAGGGAGGACGAGATGAAACGGGAGGTCCTTGAGGTCCTGGAGAAGGACGCCAAAGCAACTCAGAAGCAGATTGCCGCCATGACCGGCCTGCCCGTCGCCCAGGTGCGGGCGACGATCGAGGAGGCCGAGAAGAACCGCGTCATCCTGAAGTACAAGACCGTGATCAACTGGGACAAGCTCGAGGACGAGCGCGTGCGGGCCCTCATCGAGGTCAAGATCCAGCCGGAGAAGGACGTCGGCTTCGACGCCATCGCGGAGCGCATCTACCGTTTCCCCGAGGCCGTATCGGTGTACCTGGTGTCGGGGGCGTACGACCTCGCGGTGTTCGTGATGGCCAGGAGCAAGCATGACGTGGCCAAGTTCGTCTCCGACAAGCTGGCCGCGCTCGAATCGGTGCAGGGCACCCTCACGCATTTCTTCCTGAAGGCGTACAAGGAGGACGGAGAGGTCCTCGAAGGTCATGAGAAGGTGCGGCGAGAGCCGCTGACGTTGTAGCAGAGGAGGTTGGCAGATGTCGGCCAAGCGACCCCAGGGCCCCGCGGAGAGTGGGCGCGCGCGGATTTCCGAGCGTGTCGAAGAGCTCTCGCCTTCCGGCATCAGGAAGTTCTTCGACCTGCTGGCCGGCATGGAGGACGTAATCTCCCTGGGCGTGGGCGAGCCCGACTATGCCACGCCGTGGCACATCAGTGAGGCCGCGATCTCCGGCATCGAGCGGGGCTACACGATGTACACCTCGAACAAGGGTATGCGGGAGCTCAGGGACGAGCTCTCGCGCTACCTGGAAGCGCGCTACGGGCTCG
>CAZNMB010000319.1:0-2986 GCA_964574095.1 uncultured Dehalococcoidia bacterium | reverse complement strand
GCGACGGTGGCGAAGTGCGCGGAGATGGTCGGCGGCGCGCAGGCCGCGCTGGACATGGCTGTCGCGTACGCCAAGGAACGAGTGCAGTTCAACCGGCCTATCGGGAGCTTTCAGGCCATCCAGCACTACTGCGCGAACATGGTGAGCGACGTCGATGGCTCGCGCTTCGTCACCCACAAGGCGGCCTGGAAGGTCAGCGAGGGCCTGCCGGCTACGATGGACGTGGCCGTGGCGAAGGCATGGACCAGCGGAGCCTACGGGCGTGTCACGCTCACGGCGCATCAGATATTCGGCGCTATCGGCTTCACGATGGACCACGACCTGCATCTTTACTACAGGCGGGCCAAGGCCGCCGAGATGATGTTCGGCGACGGCGCGTACCACCGCAAAGTGGTGGCGCGCGAGCTGGGCCTCTAGGCCCGTGACTCCGGGGAGCAGAGCGCAACGATGCTGAACAAGATAGTCGGCAGCTTTGACGCTGCGGTGGCGGACGTGCCCGATGGGGCGGTCATCATGATCGGCAACTTCGCCGGGCCCGGGGGCACCCCCTTCTACTTGATTCGGGCCCTG
The DNA here is from genome assembly GCA_964574095.1 of uncultured Dehalococcoidia bacterium. Classification (GTDB taxonomy): domain Bacteria; phylum Chloroflexota; class Dehalococcoidia; order SZUA-161; family SZUA-161; genus SZUA-161. The sequence goes on along the minus strand of CAZNMB010000319.1, from coordinate 2,416 downwards.
CAGCGGCGGGGGGCCCGGGAGTTGACCATTATCGCCAACTCCGCCGGAGGCATCGGGCTCACGCTTGACTACGACGATCACCGCATCCTGTTCGAGAGCAACCAGGTCAGGAAGGTGATCGCGTCGTTCCCGTTCTCTACGTCGCCGTCGCGGCCGAGTCCCGCCGAGAAGCAAATCGTCGGCGGGCAGGTCGAGCTGGAGATACTGCCGCAGGGGACTCTGGCGGAGCGGATCAGGGCCGGGGGCGCGGGCATCCCCGCGTTCTACACGCCGACGGGCGCGGGCACGGTGATCGCGGAAGGCAAGGAGACCAGGGTGTTCGACGGCAGGCCGTGCCTCCTGGAGCATGCGCTGAAGGCGGACTACGCCTTCGTCCGTGCCTATCGGGCTGACCGCATGGGCAACCTGATCTACCGCGGCACGCAGAGGCAGTTCAACCCCATAATGGCTATGGCGGCAAGGGTCACGATCGCGGAGGTGGATGAGATCGTTGAGACGGGAGAACTGGACCCCGAGGCGATCGTGACGCCGGGCATCTTCGTGGACCGTATCGTGAAGGTCACGGAAGATCCCGGCTTCCCGCGGAACTTGAAGAGGCGTTTTCAGGCGAGGCCGGGCTAGCTGGAGGAAGGCGAGTTGAAGGAACGGCTGAGCAGAGAAGTCGTGGCGATGAGGATCGCCCGGGAGCTGTTCGACGGGGCGGTGGTGAACTTGGGCATTGGCCTGCCGACGCTCGTGTCCAGCTTCGTTCCCGAGGGCATGACCGTCATCTACCACACGGAGAATGGCGCTCTCGGCTTCGGCCCCGTCGTCACCGCCGACCGGATGGAGGAGCTGGCCGATATCGACCTGGTGAACGCTGGCGGGCAGTACGTAACGCCGCTTCCGGGCATGTGCTTCTTTCATCATGCGGATTCCTTCGCCATGATCCGGGGCGGACACGTTGACATAACTGTACTCGGCGTGCTCCAGGTGAGCGAGAAGGGAGATCTCGCCAACTGGATGTTCCCCGGCAGGGGCGTGGGCAACATCGGCGGCGGCATGGACCTGGCCTTCAACGCCAGGAAGGTGATAGCCGCCACCGAGCACACTACCAAGGACGGGAAGCACAAGATAGTGAAGCAGTGCAGCGTGCCGCTGACCGCGCCCGGGTGCGTGGACCTGATCGTGACCGACATCGCCGTAATCGAGGTCACGCGCGAGGGCCTGCTGCTGAAGGAAACGGCCCCGGGATGGACGGCGGCGGAGGTCCAGGACCTGACCGGGCCCACCCTGATCGTGAGTCCTGATCTCAGGGAGATCGAGCTCTAGCGCGGCCTCGACGAATCCGCAGGCGCGACGGTTTTCCAAATTCCGCGGCACATGCCGCGCTGATGGGGATCATAGAAAGGAGAGTGACCCGTGGCCGTCAAGTTCCCGACAGACGAATGGATCAAGGCGTTCCGCGACCAGCTCAACGCCAGCGAGGCGTACGCGAAGTCGGCCAAGGACTGGGAGGGCGACTTCATCTTCGTCATCGAGGGTGACAAGACCTATCCCAACACGTCCTACTTCTTCGTCGGCCTCCTTCACGGCAAGTGCACCGACGCGGCGATGGTGGCGAGCGCGGAGGAGCGGCCGGCCCAATACATCCTGAGCGGCTCCTACTCCACGTGGCGCAAGGTGATGGAGGGGACGCAGGACCCCATCCAGGCGATGATGACGCGCAAGCTGAAGCTCAAGGGCAATCTGATGAAGGTCATGCGCTATCCCAAGGCCGCGAAGGACATGGTTGACAGCGTGCAGCGCGTGGATAGCGAGTTCCCGGCGTGACTGCGGGCTGAGGGGGTTGATCGGCATCAGCGGCGGTGCCCGGTATCGCCTGGCGTTGCCTGCTGTCTGCAGCATGTGAAAAGGAGGTTGGTCGCATGTGGAATTTCAACTCACCGCGAATCGTTTTCGGGGAGGGGGCGCTTGACGCTCTCGACGAGCTTCGGGGCAACCGCGCCCTGATCGTAACCGATGCCGTTGTTGTGCGGTTGGGCCTCGTCGATGTGGTGAAGGGCCATCTCGAGAAAGCCGGTGTCGAGGTGCAGGTCTTCGACGAGGTCGAGCCGGAGCCGAGCGTCCCGACGGTGCTCCGCGGTGCTGAGGTGGCCCGCAAGGTCGAGCCGGACTGGATTGTCGCTGTTGGCGGGGGCTCCGCCATGGACGCCGCCAAGGCCATCTGGGTGCTGTACGAGTACCCGGACATGGAGCCGGGCGCCATCAGCCCGATCATGGAGCTCGTGTTGCGCCAGAAAGCGCGCATGGTGGCGATTCCCACCACCAGCGGCACCGGCTCCGAGGTCACCTGGGGCATAGTGATCACCGATACCGAAGAGCACCGGAAGATGGGGCTGGGCCACCCGGAGAATCTCGCCGACATCGCCATAGT
>CAZNMB010000318.1:0-3013 GCA_964574095.1 uncultured Dehalococcoidia bacterium | reverse complement strand
GATAAAATTCAGTATGCTATTCACCAAATAATAAAAAATAAGGGAATTGTTAAAATCAGTGATATCAGAGATGAAGTTTATTTGACAGAAAGGACTTTTGAAAGAAATTTTATGAACGAAGTAGGCATCACACCAAAACAATTTGCAAAAATTATCCAATTTCAAAATTCACTGGAGAGGATTGATAATTCCCACACGGAAAGATTTACAGATATTGCTTTTGACAGTGGGTTTGCCGACCAATCGCATTTTATTAGAGTTTTTAAGTCATATACTGGCTTATCTCCGAAACAATATCGACTTCAGGCCATCTAAAATTAACGATTGTCGGTTTTGTTCAATTTTCATCCTGTTTCCTATAATAATTTTGTACTTGAAATAAAATTATATTAATTATGAAATTAATTGTATTTGGATCAACAGGATCAATAGGAGAACATGTTGTAAAACAATCTCTTGAAAAAGGTTTTGAAGTAACTGCTTTTTGCAGGGATAAGTCAAAGTTGCAACATATCAATCATCCCAAACTAAATATTGTTGTCGGGGATGTTTACAAACCCGAATCAATAGAAAAAGTAATAAAAGGACATGATAGTGTTTGTATTGCTCTAGGCTTAGGCAAAAACAGAAAAGGAAACGTAAGGGATGTTGGAACGAAGAATATTATTGCAGCATTACAAAAAGTTGGCATAAAAAGGCTTATTTGTTTATCAACACTCGGTGCCGGAGATAGCAAAAACAATCTGAATTTCTTCTGGAAAAGAATAATGTTTGGCTGGTATCTGAAAAATGTACTTCACGACCATGAGCAACAGGAAAAACATGTGAGAGAAAGTAGCCTTTCTTGGACTATCGTGCGTCCGGGCGCTTACGTAAAAGGGGAGAGAACAGAACAATACAGACATGGCTTTTCACCTGATGACAGAACCACAAAGCTGAATATTTCAAGACAAGACGTAGCCGATTTTATTGTTAATGAACTAACAAATAATCAGTATGTGCATCAAACTCCGGGAATTTCATACTAATTAATTAGCCATGAATGCAAAACAAACAAGAAGGAAATTTTTAGGAATTATTTCTAAAATAACCGGAGCTACAATCGGGATGCTGGTGTTCGGTAGGTATTTTACTCTTTCAGGTCGCTCATTAACGGGTATAAACTCAGGGTTAAAGCAAAAACCGTTCGATTCTGGCAATAAAATATTGGTTGCTTATGCAAGTAAATCCGGTTCTACTGTAGAAATAGCTAAGTTTATAGGAAATACTTTTTCTAAAAAGAAAACGGTTGAAGTTTTAAAAATTTCAGAAGTAACGGATTTATCTCGTTATAGTCAAGTTATTATTGGCAGTCCAATTATATACGATAAATGGATAAAGGAAGCAAGACACTTTATTAAGGATAACGAAGGTGTATTGGCTGAAAAAAAAGTTTCTTTTTTCTTAGTATGCCTGGTTTTATGTGGTAACAATGAAAAAACTCAGAAAAAAGCAGATAAATACGCATCTGAAATTGAAAAAACAACTCCCAAAATTAACGTTAGAAATTTTGGGCAATTTAAAGGTGTGCTCAATTACAGCAAAATGTCGTTTAAATCAAAAATCATGATGAAACCTCTAATGGCTTCTAAAGGATTAAAAGAAGGAGATTATCGGGATTGGAAACAAATTGAGGAATGGACAAAAAGACTATCTTCGTGATAAATAACTGTTGTCAATCGAGTAGATGGCTGACGGACTAAGTCCACCAGTGCACCTCTCACAGACCCAGGAAATGAACCCTTTTTTATAAATGTACGAGAACATTTGTTAGCTTTGCCCGTATAGCAGTTAGCAAGTAACAGGTTGGTTGTTAGTGTTTTTTACCCGTCTCACAGACTTGTTTCAAAGAAGTGTGATTTATTAATTGGTGAAAGCAAGCCCTAACTTGCTATGCCCGCTTGGCAGCATATATGCTTTATAAGACTCTTTGAGCTAACTGTTTTTACTCATCTTTAAACTTACCAATATGGCCAGAAAGAGACAATTAATTGCTACTACCAAAAATCAAAAAGCTGTTTTGAAAAAAATCAATTACAATGTCAGTGGAATTGATTTAAGTGGGAAATTACAGGGACGAGTATTTATTTGGCATAAAACAAGCACTGCAAATGTGGGAACATTACCAGGCAATGCAAAAACAATGTGACTTAAAAATTCAAGAACTTCTTTTATTGATGACAGCCAAAAAAGAATCCCCAAAAAATTTGGGTACACCCAAACCAATTAAAAATAACAGACCGGAAATTGAAAATTTTCATCTGTTGATGACTAAACTGACCCTTGGCAAAGACACTACTGCTATTGCCGGTATTAACGACTACTCCGCATTAAAGATAATCGCTGAAATCGGCACGGATTTGAGTAAATTTAAAGATGAAAAACATTTTACTTCATGGCTTGGATTATCACCATCTGCACATCAATCGGCAAAGAAAAAACGTAATAAAGGTCGAAGGCACTGCAATAGGGCAGGTATGATTTTCAGCCAACTGGCAGTAAATGTAGGAAATGGAAAACATACTGCTTTAAGTAGTTTTTATAAACGTATCCGTGCCAGAACAGGAAAAATGGTTGCAATTAAAGCAACAGCACGTAAAATTGCCGTCTATTACTATAATCTCATGACCAAAGGTCATGAATTTGTGGAAGAAGGCCTAAAAAGATATGAAAATCGCTACTTTGAACAGCAAGAAAGATTTTTACAACGAAAAGCCACGGAAATGGAATATTCGTTAGTAAAAATCAATTAAACCAGATCAGAATATTCAAAATAACATTAACACAATTAGGCTTTGGGTTGATGCTTTATTTTCAAGAAAAGCTTGAAGTAAAATTTTATTGCCGTAAATAAATTAATATCAAAGCCAATGAATTGAATAAGTATGTATTACAGCTATAAACTAACTATTTGGAAATAGTTCTTTCAGTTTATCCTGAATGCTGGCCAGACGGAAGTTATTAATCCAACCAC
>CAZNMB010000317.1:0-3020 GCA_964574095.1 uncultured Dehalococcoidia bacterium | reverse complement strand
GGGGCAAGTCCCCCACCCCCCTCTCCCTGCGAGCGAGAGGGCCTGGTGACGGTCTCAGCAACGTTGGGGTCGGGCCCACCGACCCAGGGCAGCAGAAAGGAAGGCCGCCATGGACCTTGCAGACATGAGAGACCTGGTGGAGCGCGACCTGCACGACGAAACGAATGCGAGCTGGAGCACGGACGAGATCGACCGCGCCATCGAGCTCGCCGTCCAGGAGTTCTCCCACGCCATCCCCGACGAGGACACCAGCGTCATGGCCGCCGTGGCCTCCAGAGACATCGACATCTCCGCCCTCAGCGACAGGGTGATGATTCAGGCCGTCGAGTACCCCAGTGGCAACTATCCCGCAGCCTACGTCCGATTCGCCGTCTGGGGCGACACCCTGACCCTGCTAGTAGACGCGGCGCCGGACGGGTCCTACGACGCGAACATCTACTACGGCAAGATGCACACCCTCAGCGTCGCAACGTCCACCATCCCGGCCATCCACGAAAACCTCATCGCGATCGGCGCAAAAGGCTTCGCCCTGCAGCAGTGGGCCGCCGAGTCCCTGAACGCCGTAAACGTCGGAGGGGCCGACGTGCCCCGGAAGTACAAGGCGCTCGCCGCCGACACGCTCTACCGCTTCCGCAAGGAGCTCAAGCGCCTCGGACGGCAGAACCGAGTCCGGGTCCGCCAGCTATACACGCCGTACTACCCGACCGTCTCAAAAGGCACGGTCGCAGGCCCATGACCCACTCTCCCTCGTAGGGAGAGGGTTGGGGTGAGGGTCACACCTACCAAGGAGGCTCGAAGTGAAGCAAACCAAGATCGTGGCACTCGCCGCAACGATACTGACCGCCATCCTCCAACTCGTGTTCCTGCTCACGAAGAAGAAGGCATGAAGCGCCTGCTGCTACACGTCCCTGTCGGCGCAGCGTGTGCCCTGCTGACGCGGGTAAGCAACACCCTCGCGGCGATCCTCGCGGCGATGTTCCTGTTCTACGAGACCAACGAGGACCGGCACTTGAAAGACGAGGCGTACAAAGACATTGCCGGAGCCTGCTGGGGGGTCGCGCTCGGCGGCCTCATCCTGTACCTCACCCGTCGTAGGCGCGTGCTCTCACCACCCGAGGAGGCCCACCCCCCGCGATGAGAACCCTGACCGGGACCCTGACGACCGCGCAAAAGGCATCAGCAGCTCGTCCCCATCCGAAGGTCGAGGTGTACGACAAGCTCGCTGGCGTAACGCGCCATCACTGGAGCCGGTACTACAGCGGCGCCGAAGGTGATTATTTCCACGCCGCCTGCATGCCCGCCGATGGGTCGTTCGTTCGGCTGCGCGTCGACTCGACGACCAAGGAGCTCTACCGCCAGCGCGTGGCGACGCCAGGCGTGGGGTCCGACTTCTCCGTCTGGACCGACTGGAGCGTCGACGCCTTCGCCGTGGCGCTCGCGTCCTACGGCGTCAACGTCTGGGCCTTTCGCATCGACGCCACGGACGGACACCTGTACCGCAGCGAATCGACCGACTCCGGCGCATCGTGGGGAGCGTGGCAGGACATGGGAAATGTCTCCGGGAACTCGACTTTCCGGCTCGCTGCATGTGCCGCGAGTCTCACGTCCGCCATCGTGCTCTACAGCGACGGGACCGACGTGTACCGGCGCAGGCTCTCGGGGGGGGCGTGGGAGGCGGCGGCGGCGTGGACCGAAGCCCTCGACAGCGTATCGGGCCTGGGGGTCCACCACTTCGGCGACTGGAACGTCGTAGTCTCAGGCATTGAAACGACCACCCTTCGTCCGGGCGTCTGGACGTACATCTTGGGAGACGGCTACAACCTACCCGCCGACACGTGGTACCTGGTCGGCGAGCTCATTTCCGCGGAACCCGATGCCGATATCGCCTACGCTTTCCCGGCGACGTACAAGCCCGACGTGTTCCGTGTCTCGTTCATCGAGACATTCGCTGGCGTCGAGGCATACTCGCGCCCGTACCTGACCCACGCGCCCACGTCGGCGGGGTGGGAACACGGCCTCTGGCTGGAGCCCGTGCCGTTCAATCTCTCGGCGGAGTACGGACTGGCGCTGTGCAGCGAATCCCCCGGCGTCTGGGGGTCCACCCCGGACAGCGTGTGGTACGCGGCCATGACCGCCGTCCACGTCGAAATATCGAGCGACGTCCTGCACCTTCGGGCCGAGGCCCGTCAGACCCGCGGTCACATAGCCATCGCGGTCCGGAATGATGATGGTCGCTACGACAACGCGGGCGTCGCCGCCGACACATACGAGGCTGTGAGGTTGGGGGCCGAGGTCCGGTTCGCGCCGGGCTACCAGACGACCGCAGGCGGATCGCCAGAACACAGCGCCGGGCCCTATTTCTGGATAGACGCACTGACGTACGTGTCAAAAGGGGCCTCGTCCGCGCTCGTGATCCATGCCGTGGATCACTGGGGGCTCCTCGACCACTGGAAAGCCCGGCGTCAGATGTCATGGGCCGCAGGCGAGGCCAACGTGTTCCAGATACTCCGCTGGATACTGGCGCGCGCCGGCTTGAACCTCGTCACCGTAGGCACGACCAGCACGGCGCTCACCGATCTCAAACCGGCCTTCACCATCAACCCCGGCGAGTCGGGCCGTACCGCCGTGTTGAGGCTCGTAGGGTAGACCCATGCCGCAAAGTGCAAAAGCACCCCGAGCAGGCGTGGCCAGCCTTCCTCCTTCCCCTCTCCCTGTGAGGGAGAGGGATAGGGTGAGGGTACCCGAGGCGGGGAGGTAGGGTAGACCAATGCCGATCCGCCATCCCAACGAAGCCACAGGCTACCACACCACCAACCACGGTCCCTTCACCATGCCGAGCCACACGTCCGCGTACTACGCGGCGCAGGCAGGCGGCGGGACCCCGCCCCCCGACCCCGCCCCAGGCGGCCGCAGCCCCGTCCGCCCCATGGTCGAAGACGTGCTCTTCTTTCGGACCGACACAGGGCACCTCAACCAGCCACTCGACACGGACGCCTCCGATTACACCTACGGGACCGACC
>CAZNMB010000316.1:0-3026 GCA_964574095.1 uncultured Dehalococcoidia bacterium | reverse complement strand
TCAGCGCCGTGTCGAAGCCCAGGGTGTAGTCGCTGCCCGGCAGGTCCTTGTCGATTGTCTTGGGGACGCCCACAACGTGGACACCCTCCTGTGACAGCTTGGAGGCCACGCCAAGGGTGTCTTCTCCCCCTATGGCGATCACGACATCCAGGCCCAGGCCCCGGATGTTCTTCAACACCCTCTGGGACTGATCGTTTTTGGGATCATAGGGGTTGGTCCGGGACGTCCCCAGCGCGGTACCGCCATATCTGTCCCAAGTTCTCACCACATCTTCGTTGAGGGGCTGAATATGGTCACGGCTTCCGGGCTCACCGTAGACAAGTCCCTTCCAGCCATCCCTGATGCCGAAGACCTCGTAGCGAACTCTCCGTTCATCCTGGAGACGTTCATCCAGCGCGGACTTGACCACCCATTTGATGGCCGGGTTCAGCCCCGCGCAGTCTCCGCCACCAGTGAGGACCCCGATCCGTATCTTCTTCATGCAACTTACCTCATCTGCAGCAATCTTCCCTGAACGTTACCACACCCACCTGCCGCGATTCAATAGCACCATCGGGTACTACCGCGTGAGAAATTCGTACTGAGTCTGACCCGCGCAGGCCCCTGCCACCCCGGCATCTTGACAGAACACGGGCCGAGCTTCTATCATGACGCCACGCAGCGGCAAGGCTGCGCCACTCAACCTCCGGGGGGTGCCATGGCGAGCCCGGCGTTCATCGTCTTCGAGGGGGGAGAGGGCAGCGGGAAATCCACTCAGGCCAAGGCGCTGACCAACCGCCTGCGCAAGGTCGGCTACAAGGTGGTGCTCACCCGGGAGCCGGGGGGCACTCCGCTAGGTGACAAGCTGCGCCGCTGGCTCAAGTGGGGCAAAGACGTCACCATACCGACCGAGCTCCTGCTCTTCCTCGCTTCCCGCAGCCAACTGGTGACGAACGTCATCCGACCTGCCCTCGCAGCTGGAAGTGTCGTGGTCTGCGATCGCTTCACAGGCTCCACCATGGCCTATCAGGGCTACGGCCGGGGCATGGACCTCGGCTTCCTGGAGACCCTGAACCACTTCGTCACGGACGGGACGAAGCCCGACCTCGTGCTGCTGATGGACCTCGAGGCCGACGAGGGGCTGGCGCGGAAGAGGCGGCGGTGGGACAGCTTCGAGCGCGAGGAGTTCAGCTTCCACCAGAAGGTGTGCGACGCGTACCGCAAGATTGCCGCCGCCAACCCCGACACATGGATCGTCTTCGATGCGTCGCTCCCTGACTTCCGCCTGTCGGAGCTGGTATGGGAGAAGGTGAGAGAGCACCTGATCTACGGCGTAGACTCCGTCTCTCTCGCAACCAACGCCCGGTAGGCCGCCATCACCCTCTGCGTGACGCCGTTCCCTCCCGCCCGTTGACCCCCCCGGCCGATCCGTTTGCCATCGACCACCGTCAGCGGCATGACCTCGACGACCGAGTTGGTGATGAACGACTCATCGGCCTGAAGCAGCTCCTCAAGCCGGACCTCTCGCTGCGCGACGGTTATGCCCAGTTCGGCGGCGATCTCCACCACGGCGGAGCGCGTGATTCCGGCCAGGCACCCGCTCGCCTCGTCCGGCGTGTGCAGGCCGCCCTCACGCACCAGGAAGACGTTGCTGCTGCTGCCTTCGCAGAGACAGCCGTGCTCGTTGATCAGCAGCGCCTCGTCCGCCCCCGCCGCCCTGGCCTCTCGCCTCGCGAGCAGGTTCCCCAGATAGCTGGCCGACTTCAGACGTGAGACGGGAGAGCCGCTGCTCTGCCGAATCGACGATACGATCGCCTTGTAGCCGTCCTCGTATCTCCGCCGGGCAATCGGAGTGTGCTCCGAGGCCACGACGAGCACGGTGGGCCGGGCATGCAGCGGAGGGTCCGGTACCGCGTCCCCCGCGCCTATCGACACCGCCAGCCTGATCCGCGCGTCGCCGAGACGGTTTGCGTGCAGCGCGTCGCAGCAGGCTTGCCTCAGGTCCAGCCCGTCGAGCGGGATCTCGAGGAAGGCGGCTGAGCCGGCGAGACGGTCAAGGTGCTGCCGCAGCCGGAAGATGCGCCCCGAGTAGGCGCGCATGGTCTCGAAGAGGCCGCAGCCGTAGAGGAAGCCGTGATCGAAGGCAGAGATCCTGGCGTCGCGTCGCGGCACCAGGGCGCCGTTCAGGAAGACAATTGGCTCCATACCGGCTGGGAGAAGCTCAAGAATTTGCGCAGGACGTCGTGACCGACGCCCGTGAGGATCGACTCCGGGTGGAACTGTATCCCCTCAACTACATACTCCCGGTGGCGTACGCCCATGATGACCCCGTCCTCCGTCCACGCCGACACCTCGACAGCCTGCGGTAGAGTGCCCGGCTCGATGACAAGCGAATGGTAGCGCCCCGCCACGAAGGGATTGGGCAGTCCGGAGTAGATGGTCCTGCCGTCGTGATGAACGTTTGAGGTCTTGCCGTGCATCGGTGTACTCGCCCTTCCGACCACGCCTCCATTGACATGACCGATGCACTGATGGCCCAGGCAGACACCGAGGATGGGTATCGAGCCGCTGAAGCGTCGCACCACATCGTTCGATATCCCCGCCTCCAGCGGCGTGCAGGGGCCGGGTGAGATGACGATGTGGCTGGGAGACAGGCCTGCGATCTCGTCGAGCCCGATGGCGTCGTTGCGATACACCACCGGCTCCCAGCCCAGCTCCCCGATGTACTGAGCGAGGTTGTAGACAAAGGAGTCGTAGTTGTCTATGAGCAGTATCATCTCGATCCCTCCGTCACCATCTCGGGGACCATGTTCAGGGCCCTGATGAGGGCCCGGGCCTTGTCCAGGGTCTCCACGTATTCCGCCTCCGGGTCGGAATCGTACACAACCGCGCCCCCAACCTGGAAGTAGGCCCTGCGCTCCTTCACCAGGATGGTGCGGATAACGATGTTGAGATCGAGGTTGCCATCGAAGCCGAGGTAGCCGATCGACCCAGTGTACACGCTCCTGCGGGTAGGCTCGATCTCGTCGATGATCTCCATCGCTCTG
>CAZNMB010000315.1:0-3029 GCA_964574095.1 uncultured Dehalococcoidia bacterium | reverse complement strand
GGTTGCCCCTGCCGGTACCGATCACCTGAACCAGTGGCAGCCGCCGGGCATCCTCAGCGGGCCGCCGCCGGCAACAGCAGCCCTTCACCGTGTCCACGTGCTGCTATGCCCGCCGTCGGCAAAGATGCTAGAATGGCTGCACATCCGCAGCGGGAGGGATACCCCATGATTGATGACAAGACCCGGGACATCATAGCCGCTCTGCTGACGATCCCCGTGGCGCAGAAGCGACTCGAGACCATTCGAGTTGACAAATACGAAGGCCAGGGGATGAAGGACATCGTGGAGTACTTCTTCGCGCTGAAGAAGACACTCAAGAGAGAGTACGACGAGGGCCGCTAGGAGCCTGCCCTGTTCACCCCCTGTTGGACAGCCATCTGATGCCGCAGCAGGCCGCGCGGCCGTTGAGGCCCGCTGACCCGACAATGGCCCGGCCCCGGGCTGATCAGAGGCGTCCCATCCTCTGCAGAATGCACCTGACGTGAGGCAGAATCGGGACCCATTCCAGCATGTCCCACCAGAGAAACGCGTTCACCTCCAGTTGCCTGAGGCGCGGCTGGCCGGAGGCCTCGACGATGCAAACGTGGTGCAGGTTGAACGAGCCCTCGTAGTCGTACTCGGGCGACCGCGTGACGTTGACCGCCTTGAGCCCGAGTTCCTCGCATAGCTCCCTGGAGGCTGCGGCCGCGACCGCCTCGTTTCGCTTGATCCCCCCGCCGGGCAGGGAGTAGCGGTCCTGCCCCCTGTCCTTGACGAGCAGGACTTTCCCGCCCCTGGTCACCACCGCCGTGGCCCTTCGCCTCAGACGCTTCACGCGCATGGCCGGATGCCCCTGAAGATGAGTCCGTGTGCTACCACCGATTCTACTTCGCAGCGACGGCGTGTCAACCGATGAGCGAGAGTTCGCCGCGAGCATAGCTGTTTGCCTGTGCCATCGCGTTCGACGTCGGACGCGCGCGAGTCGCGGGTGCCCCGGGTTGAATTGACAACCGCAGGCGCGTCAATCTAAAATATCTGAAGGAACGAGTGTTCTCAAGAAGGTAGGCGAACCAGATGACGGAAGAGCGCAACTTGACCCTGTCCGAGGCGGTAACCATGTTCCTCGCGACCCTGTCTCCGGAACAGAAGCAGGGGGGGCAGCAGGACCTGAACAGATTTGTCCGCTGGTACGGCGCGGACCGCGCGATCGGAGGCATCGCGGCGCGCGAGGTGGAAGACTACGGCAAGAGCATCAGCGCATCCATCACTGACCCCGAGAAGAAGATAGAGCCCGTGAGGGCTTTTCTTTCATATGCGAAGAAGCGGAAGCTCATCACGACCAGCCTGGCACCCCATCTTCGCGTTGCCAAGGGGAAGCAGGGCAAGTCCGTCAAGCGAAGGGCAGTCGAGGCGGACCCCGTGACTCTCAGCTCGAAGGGGTACGACTCGCTGAAGGCGGAACTCGAGGCTCTGACGATGGAGCGCCCGGCAATGGCCGAGCAGATCAAGCTCGCGGCGGCGGACAAGGATGTACGGGAGAACGCTCCCCTGGAAGCGGCGCGGGAACGCCAGGGCCACATCGAGGCTCGGATCAGGGACATCGAGGCCACCCTCCGGGGGGCCACCGTCCTGGACCGCAGGCCCAGAGCCTCGCGCAGGGTGGGCGTTGGCTGCACGGTACGTCTGAGCGACCTGAAGTCGGGCGATGAGCTGACCTACCGGCTCGTGAGTCCCAGCGAGGCGGACCCCGCTCAGGGCAGGCTGTCCATCGCGTCGCCCACGGGCAAAGCGCTGCTGGACAACGAGGCCGGAACCGTGGTGAAGGTGGAGGCTCCGGTGGGGACGCTGCAGTATCGAATAGACGAGATCAGGGGATAGCGGGGGGCCGTCACGCGGAGCCCTGGATGTCTGCCTGAAAGTCCACAAGCTCTCCCCTGGAGAACCCCAGGGCCTCGAAGAACGACTGCATCCACCAGTCGCGCCAGTTAATCATTATGTGTACCTTCCTGACCCCCTTGCGCCGGCACAGTTCCTTCCAGGCTTCGATCAGCTTCTTGCCTATGCCCCGGCCCTGATAGTCGGGGTGGATGCCGACGAACTCGATCCACGCGATGTCGCTCGGGGCGGACGGTGAGCGCACCACCCGGGCGAGCACAAACCCGATGATGCGGCCCCCGTCCTCCGCCACCACGCTGTAGTCGAGTTCGCCGCCGATGGAGCTGTCAGGCATCGGCGCGTAGGTAGTCGCTCTGTGCCGGCCCTTGGCCGCCCTCTCTATTTCGAGGACGCCAGCGACATCCTCCTCATCCATCTCGTGGAAGGCAATGGTGTCGTCGCTCATGTTGATCATCCCTCCCCATTCCCGCCGGGCTGCCGGGTGCGCCCCGGGCAGGCTTACGTCTTGGTCTCCTCCAACTCGAACCTGAAGTCCTCGATGACCGGATTGGCGAGCAGCTTGTCGCACATCCCGCGGACCTGCTCCTCGGCCTCGGATCGGCTCGATCCCGCGAGACGGATCTCCATGTACTTCCCCACCCGGACGCTCTCGACGTTTGCGTAGCCGAGCGTCTGCAGCCCCCCCTTGACGGTGAGGCCTTGAGGATCGTTGACAGTGGGTTTGAGGGTGACATAGACCTTGGCCAGATACATCTATAGTTCCTTTCCGGTGAGCCTGCGGAAGGCTTCCCTGTACCTCTCCGCGGTGCTCTCGACTATCTCCGGCGGCAGTTGCGGAGCGGGGGGCTCCCTGTTCCACCCCGAGTCTGCGAGCCAATCTCTCAGGGGCTGCTTATCGAAGCTGGGCTGCGCCCTGCCGGGCACGTACGTCTTCACGTCCCAGAACCGGCTCGAGTCGGGTGTCAGCAGCTCGTCGATGAGGATGAGCTTGCCGTTGACCATGCCGAACTCCATCTTGGTGTCCGCGATGATGATCCCTCGGCCCAGGGCATAGCGCGCGGCGTGCTCGTAGACGGCCAGGCTTCTCTCCCGCACCTCTTGCGCCACGCTCTCGCCGATCAACCGACCTTGCACCTGCGAGCGCGGAACCAGCT
>CAZNMB010000314.1:0-3031 GCA_964574095.1 uncultured Dehalococcoidia bacterium | reverse complement strand
CGAAACGTGGAGGAAGGGGGCAGTCTCACCGTCATCGCCACCTGCCTGGTCGATACCGGCAGCAGGATGGACGAGGTCATCTACGAGGAGTTCAAAGGCACCGGCAACATGGAGCTCCACCTTGACCGCAAGCTCTCCGAGCGCAGGGTATTCCCGGCCATTGACATCCAGCGCAGCGGCACGAGGAAGGAGGAGCTGCTCCTCGATGAGAACACGCTGAAGCAGGTATGGGTGGTCCGGCGCATGGCCAGCCTGGCCAACACGAACTCCATAGGCACTTCGGAGATCACGGAGAAGGTGCTGGAGCGGCTGTCCAAGACCGCATCGAACGCCGAGTTCCTGGCCACTCTCGCCAAGGACTTCTAGGCCGCCTCTCTGGAAAAGGCCCCCGTCATTGTTCCCGCCTCTCCTCGTTGCTATAATCAGTGGCGAGGTCCCATGAAGTATCACCGCGTTCTCGTCAAGCTGGGCACCAACGTGCTCACGGCGGGCACAGAGCGACTCAATCTCGAGGTCATGTCCTCGCTGGTGGGGCAGGTGGCCAGACTCCACAGACAGGGACTGGAGTTGATCATCGTGTCGTCGGGGGCCATAGCGGCGGGCAGACAGCGTCTCGGGATAACACACGAGCGCAAGGACATCCCCTTCAGGCAAGTGCTGGCGGCCGTCGGGCAGGGCCGCCTCATGGACGCCTATGACCAGCTGTTCGCCTGGCATGAGATCACAATAGCCCAGACCCTGCTGACCAGGACCGACCTGACCCACCGGCTGAGCTATCTGAACGCGCGCAACACTCTGCTCGCGCTGCTGGAGATGCGCGTGGTGCCGATAGTCAATGAGAACGACGTGGTGGCGGTCGAGGAGATCCGCGAGGCCAGATTCGGCGACAATGACAACCTCTCGGCCCTGGTGGCCAGCATTGTGGACGCCGACCTTCTGATGCTGCTGACGAACACCGAAGGACTGTTCGATGCCGACCCCGCCGAGAAACCCGACGCCCGTCTCATCAGCCGCGTTGACCGGATAGACGAGTCCATCGAGCGCCTGGCAGGCGCGGGCTGCGGCGAGCGCGGCACCGGCGGCATGGCGACGAAGATCCAGGCGGCGAAGCTGGCTACCGCATCGGGAGTCACGGTGGTCATAGCCAACGGACGAGAGCCGGACGTCATCGTCCGCCTCGTCGAAGGCGAAGCTATCGGAACCTGCTTCCGTCCCACCTCTTCCAGACTGGAGAGCCGCAAGCGATGGCTGCTGAGCCAGACCGGCAAAGGCAACCTGTCGATCGACGCCGGAGCCGTGACGGCGCTGCTGAGCAAGAACAGGAGCCTGCTTCCGGCAGGAATCAAGCAGGTGGCAGGCGAGTTCGAGCGCGGAGAGGTGGTCAATATCGCGGAAGCGGCCACGGGGAAGAAGATCGCCTGTGGCATATCGAACTACGGCTCGGATGACGTCGCCGTCATCAAGGGTGCCCATTCGGACAAGATCGCGGAACTCCTGGGATACGAGTACGGGACCGAGGTCGTGCACCGCGACAACCTGGTCGTGTTCCGGGCGTCTGCAGACACTGAGAGGTGAGTCCCGCCATGAATGAGGTTGATGTCAAGACGAGGGAAGCGAAGGTCGCTTCGAAGAAGCTGGCATATCTCGGCACCACCATCAAGAACCGGGCCCTGCACGCGATCGCCGATGAGCTTGTGGCCAGCGAGGCGACAATAATCGCCGCCAACCGCCGGGACTACGACGAGGGGGAGAAGGCCGGGATGGGCGCCGCCATGCTCGATCGTCTCCTGCTCACACCCCAAAGGATCGGGGCGATCGCGGAGGACGTGCGTTCCTTCGCCGCCCTGCCCGACCCGGTCGGGGAGACATTCGAGATGCGCACGCTGCCCAACGGCCTTCAGATCGGAAAGCGCCGCGTGCCTCTCGGCGTGATCGGAGCGATTTATGAGAGCCGCCCCAACGTCACCGTCGATATCTCGATCCTCTGCCTGAAGTCAGGCAACGCCGTCGTGCTGCGCGGCGGCAAAGAGGCGATACACTCGAACCTGTCACTGGCGAACGCGATTCGGAAAGCCGCGATCTCGGCCGGCGTCCCCGACGGCGCCGTTCAGTTCATCGAGTCCACCGACCGGGCCCTGGTGGGGCGGCTGCTCCAGGCGCGCGGCGTCATCGACCTGATCATCCCCAGGGGCGGGGCCGACCTGATCAGCTATGTCGCCCGGAATGCGGCGATGCCTGTCGTCACCGGCGGAATCGGCGTATGTCACACGTATGTGGACCGCCTGGCCGATCCCGCAAAGGCCGTGGCTATCGCCTTCAACGCCAAGGTCCAGCGCCCGACCGTGTGCAATGCCCTGGACACGCTGCTGGTCCACAGCGACATCGCGCAGAGCTGGCTGCCGGGACTTGGCGCCGAATGGGGCAAGGCCAGCGTCGAGATGCACTGCGACGAGCGCGCGCTCAAGTGCCTGGAGAACTTGCCGTCGCTGAAGGTGGTCCCCGCAACCGCCGACGACTGGGGGAAGGAGTTCCTGGCGCTCGTCGCCGCCATCAAGGTGGTCGATTCCCTGGACGAGGCGCTGGAGCACATCGAACGCTACGGATCGGGGCATTCCGAGGCCATTGTGACGGAGGACTACTCGGCAGCCATGCGGTTTCTGAACGAGGTAGACGCCGCCTGCGTCTACGCCAACGCGAGCACGCGCTTCACCGATGGAGGCCAGTTCGGGCTGGGCGCGGAGGTCGGGATCAGCACCCAGAAGATGCACGCCCGGGGGCCCCTCGGGCTCAAGGAACTGACTACGTACAAATGGATAGTGTTGGGCAGCGGACAGGTCCGTCCGTAGGGCCCCAACGCAAGGCAAGCGGCAGAAGGAGGACTATCATGGCAGACTACCAGTTCGAGCGGGAGTGCCGTACTCCGCACTCAGAGGCATATCTCATTACCGACGGTGACCGGCGAGTGGGGAGAGTAGACCTCCACTTCACGCCTTCGATAGTGTATGCCACGCTCTGCGTCACCGACACCTTG
>CAZNMB010000313.1:0-3037 GCA_964574095.1 uncultured Dehalococcoidia bacterium | reverse complement strand
ACTTGCTCCCGGCACGTTCCAGCCGGCGGCACCGCCAAGTGCTGAGAGCGACCCGGAGCCCTACGTCAGGCTCAAGAACCCCGCATCTTCTCGATACTCTCGATCCGGCGCATTATGTCGCTCAGTTGCCGCCCCATTTCCGCAGCCTGCGCTTTCAGTCCTTCGATCTCCGCCTCGACGTCGCCGGAACCCTGTCCGGCGGCGCCTGTGCGGCGCACTCCGAAACCGACCGCCCCCCTGCCCGCGCCCGGCATCCCGACACCACCGCCCATGCCGTGGTGAGCGCCTACGGTGGGCCCGGAGGCCGACTTGAACCGCCCTTCCTTGTATCCTTGGATGGCCTCCCGCACCGTGCCGGAGACGTCCGTGATCACTTCGACCCCGGCCGCCTCGAGCGTGCGATAGGCGTTGGGCCCGCAGTTGCCGGTGAGCACCGCCGTGACGTCCTTGCCCGCCACCAGCTGCGCGCTGACAACCCCGGCCCCACCCGACGCCGTCTGGCTGGAGTTCTCGAACGATTCGAACTCCAGGCTGTCGGGGTCGGCGATTATGAAATACCGGCACCGGCCGAAGCGCGGGTCTACCTCGTCGTCCAGAGTCGGGCCTGCTGCTGAAACCGCTATCCGCATAGTACACCTCCACATCGCCTGCGGGCGGGCAGGCGGTCGGACTTCGACGCCTGCCCTACCCGGCGACTTTGCTATTCCTGCTCGCCTTCCAGAGTCTTTATCCTGGCCGCGATCCCGTCGAGATGGGCCTTGATGGCCTCGGCCTCCCCCTTGAGGAACCCGAGTTCGTCTTCGCGGCTCACCGGCGAAGCGTACGGCGCAGCCCCCCGGGCGGGATACTCGCCGTACCAGCCCGGCCCCCAGCCTCCACCCCGGGGAGCGGCCGCGGCGGCTCCCGGATAGGCGCATCTCGGGAGCCCGCCCCTTCCCCTGCCGACATAGGGCCAGGGTGGCGAGCTGCCTCTGAAGCCATAACCTCTTCCTGCTCCGAATCCGTATGGCATCTTCATCACCCCCTTACCAGCGTATTCTTCCATTGGCTCCCTACCACCCCCGGCGGTAGGGCATCGGGCCCACCCGGCACGGGTCCCAGCCGTTTCCGGGCTGTAGTGCCGGCGGGTAGCGGCCTCCACCGCGGGCCCACCACCGTCTGGGCAGCGCGGGGTTGAAGCGGCAGAACGGGTAGGGATTGCCGCGCCCCATGCCCATTCCGCGGCCGAGTCCCATGCCGCCTCCGAACCCCATGCCCCGGCCCATGCCTCCCCCACCCCGGCCAAACCAGCCTCTTCCGAATGGCATCGCAACCACCTCCTTCCTCTCACGATCGCCAGCCGGCCTCTCTCGATCCCGAACGCGCTGCGGCACCTGTACCATCTCCAGGATCGCCCCTGTGGGACATACCCCGCAGCAATCGCCGCATTCAATGCAGAGCCTGTGGTTGATCATGGCCTTGACGCCATCGAGGGTCACGGCCCCCGCAGCGCAGACCGAGACACACGCCCCGCAACCGGTACACTTAGCCGTATCGACGTCGAACATGGCTCATCCCCTCATGGGCAGCCTGGCGCCCTTCATCTGTCGCACGCTGCGCCCCGGCGGCAGACCGCCCGCGGTCTTCATTCCTGCGTCTCCCAGCGCCCCCCGCCGCGGCGCCACCTGCCGCGCCCTCTCATCCCGAAGCCGGGGCCGGGCGCGGGCTGGACATTCGGGCTCTGGCACGTGGGGCAGAGCTGCGGCAGCCCGGCCGCCATGCTCTCGGTGGGTACGTCCCATTCGTGGCCCGCGCGCCCGCAACGGAAGCGGCGCGTCGCCATGTCGAAGTTGCCCCCCTCGATCCGTATCGCCTTGCCGTTGAGCAGCGCGTCGGCGAGCTTGGCCCTGGCGGCTGCCAGCACCCGCTGGAATGTGGGACGGGAGACGTTCATCTTCTGGGCGCCCTCCTCCTGGTCGAGCCCTTCGAGGTCCTTGAGGCGGATCGCCTCGACCTCCTCGACCGAAAGACAGACCTCCTCCAGCGCGCGGATAGGGACTCCCGCCGGCTTGAAATACGTCATTTCGGGAACGAAGCCGACCCGGCGGCACTTTGATGGTCTTGGCACGGCTACAACTCCTGCTCAGTGCCTATTGACAAGTTATGGGCATATGCTCATAATCAGCATACCACCGGGTGCACCGTTCTGTCAAGACGTCGCGCCCGCACCTTGGGCGACGGGCCGCTATCCTGGCGAGAAGAAGCCTTTGGGAGGTGATGCATGGAGAAGGAGTTCTGCAGTGGCTGCAAGTTCGCGCAGCTGGTATGGCTTCCTACCGCTGAGACACACGGGGGAGTACACTCTTCAGACACCCGCATCGACATGTACATCTGTCACAACCACAGGGCCCAGCACTACGGCCACATCATGCTGGGGGACCATGGCTGCCTTGGGTTCAAGGAAAGGGACGTCGCCAAGTGACGTCGGAGCGCGCGTTCAGGAGTCGGTCGGTTGGAGACCTTCACTGAGATCAAGCCGTTCGTCGATGACCCCCACTACGACGAGCGGAGGCGGAAGCACCTGAGCAACCTGGATATGGGGACCATAGACCGCCCCATAGCCGACCTGATCGGTGCCTTTGCCAGGCTGCCATACTGCTTCACCCTGCAAAGCTGCTATGGCCACTTCCTGTATGATGGTCAAGGCGACCCCGGGAACGCGGAGCCGTTGCCGGCTTCCGGCGGCATCACGACTGTTGAATACAGACTGGCCTACGTCGCGATGTGCATACAGAACAGCGAATCAGGGAAAGCGCTGTTCGCTGATCTGTCCCGGGTTTCGTCAATCGATCCCGGCTACGTCCAGTGGGGATGCGCGGAGTGGTTCTGGAGCACGGACCCCAACTCGTACGTCCTTCAGGTGGAACCGGCCCGGCACATGAACTCGGACAAGGTCTCGGTCCCCCACCGGGAGGCGCTGCGCCTGGAGACGACCAGGGACCGGTTCTTCAGCGCGATCAGGGAGATCGTCCGAGACAGGAGCGGCACGGGTTGATCG
>CAZNMB010000312.1:0-3038 GCA_964574095.1 uncultured Dehalococcoidia bacterium | reverse complement strand
GGCCCACGGCAGGCTGAGGACGGCGCTGTTGCCCGTGGTGGAAGCTCTGGAGGACATCGACTCAGCGGTGGTGACACCACTCGCGGCCAAGACAGCGCTGGACGTGCTGACGCGAGCCGATGCCGGGTAGCGGATATAGCGGAGGGAATGCATGTCCATAATCACGATTTCGAGAGGGTCCTACAGCAAGGGCAAGGAAGTCGCCGAGAAGGTGGCCGCGAGGCTGGGCTATGAATGCGTCGGCCGAGAGATGCTTCTTGAGGCCGCCATGCAATCGCACATTCCCGAGGTGAAGCTCGTGCGGGCGATCCACGACGCGCCTTCTATCCTGGACCGCGTGACCTACGGGAAGGAGAAATACGTCGCCTACGTGCAGGCCGCCCTGGTGAAACGGGCACGGAACGACAATATGGTATATCACGGTCTCGCAGGCCACTTCCTGGTTCGAGGGGTGTCTCACGTGCTGAAAGTCCGAATAATGGCCGAACTCGAGGACCGGGCGACGGAGGAAATGCAGCGAGAGAACATATCCCACAAGGAGGCGGTGCGCATCATCAACAACGATGACGAGGAGCGCAGGAAATGGAGCAAGTATCTCTACGGGATCGACACGTGGGACCCGTGCCTGTATGATCTCGTCCTGCATATCAAGAAGCTCTCGGTCGATGATGCGGTGGACATCATATGTCACGCCGTGAACCGGAAAGCCTTCGAGCCCACGCCTGAGTCCCGGAAGGCCATGGACGATCTCGCCCTGGCTTGCGAGGTCAGGGCAATGCTCGTGGACATCAAGCCGGATGTTCAGGTTGAAGCTGACGATGGGGAAGTCCTGGTGAAGACCACAGCCGCCATCTCCCTGGAGGAGAAAGTGGCTCGCGACATCGAGGAAGCCGCGGCGGCAGTACCGGGCGTCAGCAAGGTTCGTATCAGTGTCCGGTATCCCGACTACGACGGAAGCTGATCGGGCGTCCTATCGCCGAGCGAGAAGAGAACTACGGGCCGATGCCACCTGCATTGGCCGGATCCTTCCTCGCCACCACCCCTCACTACGCGTTCCTGAAGATTGTGTATATGCCCACGATGATTATGAACGCGCCCAGCATCTTGATAAGGGTGCGCTCACGCAGCCGTCCCCCAAGTGCCGTGCCTGAGACAACTCCAACCAGGGCGCCGGCAACGAACAGCCCCGCGAGCTTGAAGTCCACTGTCCCGAAGTGAAGATGGGCCAGGAAGCCCGAGATTGAGCTCAAAACCGCGACGAGGACGGACGTGCCCACGGCGTGGCGGGGATGCAGACCAGCCACGATTACCAGCGCCGGTACGACCAGGAACCCGCCGCTTACACCGAAGAAGCCCGCCAGCAGGCCCACCACCAACCCCAGCGCTGCCAGGAGAAGCCAGAATTTTCGCCTGGGTATCCTTGGGCTTGCGGCCTGCTCCCTTGATGGACGCTGTCGAAGCATGTCCAGGCCCACCACGATGATCAGGACGCCGAAGAGCAGCAGGACAAGCCTGTCAGCGACTAGGTGGTGCAGCCATGTCCCCGCGATCGCGCCGCCGATCGAGAACAGGCCGACTATCATGCCGGTCCTGATCCGCACGTTTCCGCTGCGATTGTGGAGGAACACTGCGACCAGTGCGCTCGCACCCACGATGGCAAGAGACGTCGATACGACCGTGGAAAGGTCCTCGCCGAAGACGTAGAGCAGGACCAGTACGGCAAGAATGGAGCCGCCGCCGCCCAGCAGTCCCGTGATAAGCCCGATCAGGGAGCCGAATACGAGGGATAGAATGATGTGCGCTATGTCCATTGTCCCGCCTGGGGTAGGCTATCGCGGTCCCGCCGAGAGGACCGGGCGCTCCGATGATAGCCTGGCATTATCGGCTCCGCGCCTGCTCAACAGCCGCCGCGGACAATGCTGCTGCGGCCTCACGAGCAGGGAGTCGACTTCACTTCGCGGGCCCGGCGCTGTTTCCAGTTGGCGTCACCAGCTATTGAGTTCTTGAAAGGTCTTCTCGAAGTCCCTCCTCGATCCCTCCACAAGGCCCTTCGCCTCGCCGATGACTACCTCATACTCGTCGTTCTTGAGAGCTTTCATGGTCGCTTCAGCGACCTCGGATGGCGGGATTCCTCTGTACTCCTGTTCCGAAGCCCCGGTGGTGCCCTTCCCCAGCTCTGTGTCAACCGCGGGCGGCACTATCTCGAATACCTTCACCGGCGTACCCTTCAACTGGTGCCTCAAAGACACGCTGAACATATGGATTCCCGCCTTGGTGGCGCAGTAGACGGGCATGGCAGCAATCGGAACGAAAGCCAGGCCCGAGGACACGTTGACGATGGCTGCTTCTTCCTTCTTCGACAGCAGCGGTGCGAAATACGCCGACAGGTGGATGGGAGCAGCGAAGTTGACCTGGACTTCGTCTTCGCCTCCAAGCAACTCCCTCGCCCCTTTCTTCAGGTCGATGGCCCTCTGGATTCCAGCGTTGTTCACCAGGATGTTCAGATCTTCACAGTTGTCTCTCACCCAATTGCAGAGGGATTCGCGGCCCTCCTCATGGGAAAGGTCGCATTGTCGCACCTGTAGCTGAGGCAGTCGCCTCCTGGCCTCTTCCAGCCTGGCTTTCCTTCTTCCGCAAATCAGCACCTTGTTGCCCGCTTTGACGAAGGCTTCAGCCAGAGCGAAACCGATTCCCGTGGCTCCTCCGGTGACCAGCACACTGTTGCCGCTAGTCTTCATTGCTCACCCCACTATCGAAGATTCATCTGTCTTACTTCTATCACATTGGCGCGCTCACGGCCAGATTGGAGGTGGCCGACATCGGCTCAGCACGCAGTTCTACGGTTGCAGGTCATTCCTCCGCGGAAGGGCTGCTCATGGAGGCAGCTTCATTCGAGCAGGGGAGCCAGGGTGGTGGCTATGCCCATTTCCCCTTGCTCGACAGGACTATCCTCTCCTTGGTGAGGGAGCGGGAGAGGTAGAAGGCAATCCCTCCCAGAAGGGCGGCGCCGGCCAGGGTATACAAGGTGTAGTCCCACG
>CAZNMB010000311.1:0-3043 GCA_964574095.1 uncultured Dehalococcoidia bacterium | reverse complement strand
CCCGCGGCCATCATGCTGACGAATGACAGGCCGGCCGGCGCCGTCCAGTTCAAGAAAGGGAAGTTCGGCTGCGTCATGGCGATGCTGGCGGCGGCGGTACGCGGCAGGCAGGCCGTCTTCGACCGCGAGACATTCGGGTGCCCGGGCGGCGGCACGGGCCTCGGATTCGGCAACCGCTACAAGGACTTCCCGAGCGGGGAGGAAGGCTTCTGCCACTTCCTGTCGAGCGGCAACGAGCAGTGGGAGCCGGGCCGGCAGGCGGTCGAGATGGTGAAGCCCTTCATCCGCGCAGAGCTCTATGACGACCTCATCCACGGCGAAAGGTACAAGAAGACGCCGGCGCTGGTCAGGAGCTTCCTCGACACCCTACCCATGACCGACGTCCCCTTCGAGTACGTGGTGTTCAAGCCGCTGACGCAGGTGGACGCCGAGAATGAGCCGCCGGCGACCGTCGTCTTCCTCGCCGACATGGACCAGCTTTCCGCGCTGGTCGTCCTGGCCAACTACGCCCGCGAGTCCAACGAGAGCGTCATCATCCCCCAGGCCGCCGGTTGCCAGGCCATCGGCATCTACCCGTTCCGCGAAGCCCTGAGCGAGACTCCGAGGGCCGTCATCGGCCTCGTCGATATCTCGGCCCGGGTCCAGATCATGCGCCAGTTGAGAGACGACGTCATGAGCTTCGCCATGCCGCTGGCCATGTTCCGGGAGATGGAGTCGAATGTGCCCGGCAGCTTCCTGCAGAGGAATACCTGGAAGGAGCTGATGGAGCTCAAGGCGGCCGCGCGGGGCGACTCGTGACGGGCCGGGGTGGGGTGGGCAGAACTCCTCTCCCTCGACGGGAGAGGGCAGGGTGAGGGTGAGAACGGTCCGGCCCCCAATCCATCGGGCGCGGAAACCGCGCCCCTACGCCGCGGGCCCAGGGGTAGCCTGGAGCATCCGCTCCAGGCCGGGAGGGAAGGAGTGGATTCCCGCCTACGCGGGAATGACAGGGGGACTGGGCCGGGCGGGTCTGGGTCTCCCCCTCCCTCCAACTCCCTCCCGCGAGGGGAGGGAGAGTAGTGGTGGCGCCCGGGAGCCCCTCTCCCTTTGAGGGAGAGGGTAGGGTGAGGGTAACCGGAAATGAAACGGGGTAGGGCTGGGCGACGTCGCCCCGCCCTGTCAGTATAGAGGGAGAGGCCAGGGTGAGGTGGGCCGGGGTGGACCGCCCTATCTGATGACGTCAGTGCCCATGTACGGGCGCAGCGCCTCGGGCACGGTCACGCTGCCGTCGGCCTGCTGGTAGTTCTCCAGGACGGAGATGACGACGCGCGGCAGGGCGAGGCCGGAGCCGTTGAGCGTGTGCACAAGCTGGGGTTTCGCGCCGGCCTGGGGCCGGTAGCGGATGTTCGACCTGCGGGCCTGGAAATCGATGCAGTTGCTGCAGGAGCTGACCTCGAGCCACTCGCCGCAGCCGGGCGCCCACGTCTCGATGTCGTAGGACTTCGCGGCGTTGAATCCGAGGTCCCCGCTGCAGAGCTGGAGCACCCGGTAGGGAAGCCCCAGCCTCCGGCAGACCTCCTCGGCATCGTGCAGCATGCCCTCAAGCTCGTCGTCCGACGTGTCGGGCTCGACGAACTTGTACAGCTCCACCTTGTCGAACTGGTGGCCCCTCTTGATCCCCCTCGTGTCCTTGCCCGCCGACATCGCCTCGCGGCGGAAGCACGCCGTGAACGCCACGTAGCGGAAGGGCAGCGCGCCCGGCTCCAGGATCTCGTCGCGATGGAAGCCGGTCACCGGCACCTCGGCCGTGGGCACGAACCAGAGATCGTCCTCGGCGTCGTGGTACAGGTTGTCGGCGAACTTGGGCAGGTTCCCCGAGCCGAGCATGGTCTCCCGCTTTACCATGAACGGCGGGTAGACCTCGGTGTACCCGTGCTCGGCGACGTGCAGCCCGAGCATGAAGGCGATGAGCGCCCTCTGCAGCTTCGCGCCCGGCCCCCGGAGCACGTAGAACCGGCTCCCCGATATCTTGACTCCGCGCTCGAAGTCTATGATGCCGAGGTTCGTCCCGATATCCCAGTGCGGCAGCGGCTCGAAATCGAAGGCACGCGGCTCGCCCCAGGTCCTGACCACCACGTTGTCGGTCGCGTCCCTGCCCACGGGCACGTCGGGATGGACCAGATTCGGAATCCGGAGCAGGCGGTCGTTCAGTTCACC
Source organism: uncultured Dehalococcoidia bacterium (assembly GCA_964574095.1). GTDB lineage: Bacteria > Chloroflexota > Dehalococcoidia > SZUA-161 > SZUA-161 > SZUA-161. Next base: position 847 of record CAZNMB010000311.1, on the reverse strand, counting down.
CTCGATGCGCGCCGTCTCCTGCTCCAGCGACCTGATCTGCTCTCCGACATCCCTCATCTCAGCAAGGAGCGCCTCCGGCTTCTCCTTCATCTTGCCGATCTCCTTGCTGGCCTGGTTCCGCCTCGCGCGGAGACCCTCCATCTCCTGGATCAGCCGCCGTCTCTCCTCGTCGAGGCCAAGGACGTCATCGATCGAGACCGCCTCGCCGCGCCTGGCGAGCGAATCTCGAACGCGGTCGGGGTCCTGGCGAATAAGCTGCAAGCTAAACATCTTCGCTCTCTGTCTGCGTAATGGTAGGTGTCCCAAAGGCCTCGGCTGACGGGATACTCACCGGTCTTATGACCTGAGTTCTGTGCTGAGGGAACAGGATTACCTCTCTGATGGAGCGCTGGCCGGTGAGAACCATCACCAGGCGGTCGATGCCGATCCCGAGCCCTCCGGCGGGAGGCATGCCGTGCTCCAGGGCGGTGAGGAAGTCCTCGTCCAGCCTCTCCACCTCCTCATCCCCCATCATGCTGCGCAGGCGCTCCTGCTCCTCGAAGCGCCGTCTTTGCTCCACCGGGTCGTTGAGCTCGGTGAAGGCGTTGGCGATCTCCATGCCGCCGATGAAGCACTCGAACCTCTCCACCAGCCTCGGGTCGCCGGGCTTGTTCTTGGCCAGAGGGGACATCTCGACAGGGTAATCGAGGACGAAGGTGGGCTGTACCAGGCGCGGCTCGACGAAGACGGAGAAGAGCCTGTCCACCAGCCGGCCCCAGCTCGCTCTCTCCTCCAGCGCCACCCCCAGCCTATCGAACTCCTCCCGGAGCGACGACAGGTCGCGGCAGCGCTCGTCCAGGAAGTCAAC
>CAZNMB010000310.1:0-3048 GCA_964574095.1 uncultured Dehalococcoidia bacterium | reverse complement strand
GTCACGGTTCTTGACGTGAGCCATCTCGTGGCCGATCACGCCCTGCAGCTCGTCGCGGTTCAGCTTCTGCAGGAGGCCCGAGGTTATGGCCACCGAGGCGCGCTTGGGGTCGCGGCCGGTGGCGAACGCGTTCATCGCCGGGTCGTCGATGATGTAGATGTCGGGCATCTTCTCCAGGCCCGACGCGATCTTCATCTCCTCGACCACGTTGTAGAGGCGCGGGTGGTCGTCACGCTCGATCTTCTTTGCCTTGGAGACCGCCAGCAGAATGCTGTCGCCCTGATAGTAGGCGACCAGGTTCATGACCGCCCAGATGACAAGGGTGATAACGAGGCCGGCAGCCACACTGTCGAGCAGGACCACTCCGATGACGTAGCCAATACCGAGCAACAGGGCGAGCATGCCCGCCACGAGTATGACGGACCTGATCTGGTTCGCTCTGATCTGCTCCCACATGGGCCTGTGCCGCCGGACTAGGTGAAGCTGACCTTGGGCGCTTCACGCTCCGCAGGCGCCTGGACCTCGAAGAACTCATCCAGCTAGAAGCCCATGACTCCAGCGACGATGTTCGAAGGGAACATCTGGATCTTGTTGTTGTAGTTGAGCACGGAATCGTTGTAGAACTGGCGAGAGAAGCTGATCTTGTTCTCGGTCGAGGACAGCTCCTCCTGCAGGGCGAGGAAGTTCTCGTTAGCCTTGAGAGTGGGGTAATTCTCGGCCACCGCCAGCAGCCGGGAAAGCGCGCCGCTGAGCTCTCCCTCAGCCTTGGACTGCGCTCCCGCGCCGTGACCGACCGCCTGCAGAGCGAGGTTGCGGGCGTTGGTGACGGCCTCCAGGGTCTGTCTCTCATGCGCGGCGTAGCCCTTGACCGTCTCCACGAGATTCGGTATCAGGTCATGCCTTCGCTTCAACTGCACGTCGATCTGCGCCCAGGCGTTTCGTACCTGGTTGCGCAGCCTGACGAGGCCGTTGTAGTTGATCAGTATGAAAAAGCCGATGACCACCACGATGCCGAGTATTACCCATAATGCGACCATCTCTAGCCTCCACTACCGTATTCTGAGCCTGGCCCCTGACGTGCGTCCGGCGCGGACCGCAGGCGCGAGTCCGGCCTAGTCTCGAGCCTGGAATACCTCTCCCAGGAATGTGATCACGCGTCCCTGCGAGTCACCGGCCCCCGGCGACCTGTCGGGGAGCTGAGTTATCAGTTGCCCGACCTCCCCCTTGTCGAACCAGAGCCCGTCGCCCCGATCGCAGGCGTCGATAAGCACCTCCGGATTGCGGCCGACCGTCGCCTTCTTCATCTTGCGCCCGCAGATCGGGCACTTCCGCTTCTTCTCGGATGACTTGGCGTCGGGCGACGTCAGGACGCTGTCCAGAGAGAGGCCCGTGTCTTCGAGCCGCATGCTCTCCACCAGCAGATCGAGCTCGCCGGCATCGAACCACACCCCCGAGCACTCCGGGCAGTAGTCGAGCTCGATCTGCTCGTGCTCAACCACGATCGTCGGGGTACGGCACACCGGGCATTTCATGCGACTGTCTCCGAGAACTGCTATTTCCAGTCTAGACAAACGGGCTGGCACTGTCAAGGAAAGCGGGCAGAGGCGGATCAGGGCGCGGCGCGGGCCGGCAGCAGCTCCTCGTAGACTCCCACAGTCTCCCGGGCCGCGACCTCCCAACTGAAGCGCTGCTCGATCCTTCGCCTCGCCGCCTCCCCCATCTTGAGCCTCAGCGCGTCGTCCGAGAGCAGCCTCTTGATCGCCGCCGCCAGCGCGGGAGGATCGGCCGGGGGCACGAGCACCCCGCTGCCGTCGTCGCCCACTATCTCGGGCAGGGCTCCCGCACGGCTGGCGATCACCGGCGTGCCGCAGGCCATCGCCTCGGCTGCGGGCAGACCGAAGCCCTCATACAGGGAGGCGGTGACCGCAATCTCCGCGGAGGAGTACAGCCTGACCAGCTCCTCGGTGTCGAGCTGGCCGGTGAAGGTTACCCTGTCGCCGATTCCAAGCTCCTGGACGAGTCTGGTGCCGTACCCGTCCGGGCCCTGGCCGCCGACAACGCACACGTTGACGTCCACATCGCCCTTCAGCAGCCGCACCGCCTCCAGCAGGAAGGGGACGCCCTTCTTCCGGTCCTCGGCCTTGCCCACGATGACGAGGCGGTTGGGCACCCTGTCCACCTGCCCCACCCTTCTGAAGATCTCCGTGTCGATGCCGTTGTGGACCGTCCTGACCCTCTCGCGGCGCAGCTTGAAGTCGCGGATCGTGTCCTCTCCGGACGCGCCCGACACCGATATCACCCGGTCCATGCGCCTGCTCACGATGCCCTGCATGGTCAGGAACGAGTAGAACAGGACCCATCTCAGCCGGCGCCTCCAGGTCTTCGACTCCTCGAGGGAGGCCGCCAGATCGACGGTGATGGGGTGATGAATGGTGGCTACGACCGGCGCGCCCAGGCCCTTCATCAGCAGGAGGCCGTAGCCCAGCGTCTGGTTGTCGTGGATGACGTCGAACCTCCGCCGGGACATGAGCTCGTGCAGCTTGACGTAGGCCCGCACGCTGAAGGTGAATATGTCGGGGAAGAACCCGATGTGCACCGCCGCCGCCTCGTAGAGGTTGAGCGGGGTGAACATGCGGATGGGGTGAGCCAGCATGGAGAAGCCGTCGGTCTCGTAGAGGTTGAGGCCCTCGAGCTTGTGGAGCGCGACCCCGTCAGGAGGCGTAACGTAGGGAGGCCCTGATATTATCTCTACTTCGTGGCCGAGATCGCGGAGCGCCCTGGCCAGGTAGTAGACGTACACCCCCTGGCCGCCGCAGTACATGTTGCCCCTGTACGTGAGGAGGCATATTCTCATACGCGCCATTTATAGGCCACGCCGGGCCGGATTGTCAAGGCTGGCCTCGGCCCGGAGGTCAGTGGCCGGTGCTCGGGCGAGGGGACCTCGCCCCTACGGGTCCGCGAGCAACCGGCGGGCGGCGATCGCAGGTTCAGGACTGCCTGAACGCAAGAGGTCAGGCGGGGCGACATCGCCCCGCCTGACCCTGACCT
>CAZNMB010000309.1:0-3056 GCA_964574095.1 uncultured Dehalococcoidia bacterium | reverse complement strand
CGTGACGGCATGGCCGCGTGATGCCGCCGCTCGGGCCGCCTCTATCCCGGCGGGGCCGGCGCCCACCACCAGCACCTTCTTCCTCGCCGGAGCCGGCGTGACCTCGGGATACGCGGCCTCTCTCCCCACCCTGGGGTTCACGCTGCAGTAGACCGGCAGGTTGTCCACCGCCGATATGCAGCGGCAGCAGTTGATGCACGGCCTGATGTCGTCGAGACGCCCCTCTCTGGCCTTGTTCGGCAGCTCGGGGTCCGCGACGAGCGCTCGGGCCATGTAGACCATGTCGGCCTTGCCCTCGGCCAGGGTACGCTCGGCGACCACCGGGTCCTGGATCTGGGTTCCGGCGGCGACGGGGATGCCGACCGCCCGCTTCACCTCCTCGGCCATATACACCCACGAACCCTGGGGTACCCACGTCTGAATGATGGGGACGGATGCGTAGTGCCACCCCGACATGACGTCGATCTGGCAGACACCGGCTTCTTCCAGCATCACGGCCATCTGCCTGGTGTCGTGCAGATCGTAGCCCTCGGGGCCCATCAAGTCGCTTCCGCTCAGACGGCAGGTTACGGGATAGTCCTTGCCGGCCTTCGAGCGTATGTCGTCGAGGATCTCGAGGAGAAAGCGCATCCGGTTCTCAAGACTGCCGCCGTATTGATCGGTTCTGCTGTTGGTCAGCGGCGACATGAACTGGGATACGATGTAGCCCACTGACGCTATGACTTCGACGGCATCGAATCCGGCCTGTTTGGCTCGCAGAGCCGCGTCCCCGAACGCCTTGACCATGTGCCGGACATCATCGGCACTGAGGGCTCTCGGCATTGTCCGCTGGCGAGGCCCCCCGAGACGGAATGCCGAGCCGGGGCGGCCGTCTGCCGTGGTGCCGGAAGGGCTGACGAACTCGACCGGTCCGTCGCCGAAAGCCCAACTGTAGCCCACCCCTACCTGCGCGTAGGCCCGCGCGCCGTTATCGTGGATCGCGTTCACCAGACCCGCCAGCCCGGGGACGAAGGAGTCGTCACGTATCCCGTAGAGGGGCCCTTGGTCCAATCTCGTGGCGCTGCAGCTTATCCCGATGAACGCCACGCCTCCCCTGGCTCGCTCGGCATAGAATGCCACGGTCTGCTCGGAGACTCGTGCATCCTTCTCGAAGGCAATGCCCATGGCAGGGAGCTTGATGCGGTTCTTCAGCTCCAGTCTCCCCACGTGAATGGGCTCAAAGAGTCTCACGAGCGGTTTGGCCATCTACATACCCCCGTGGCGGCGATAAGCCCCGAGTCTTTCGGGAAACCGGGCCGGCGCGTCACGTAATATGGCCGACCCGTGGCGCGACTCCCGCGCTAGTTGAAGGGATACTCCAGGACGCCCATCGGGTCGTAGGGCAGTCCCACGCCCAGCCTCTTTGTCCCGGCGACCTCGCCGGTGGTGCAGCCCGCCTGGCAGCACGCCATCTCGAAGCGGAGTATCTCGGGGTCCCCGCTCTCGACGGCGCGGCGCAGCGCCTCGAGGGCGCTCTTGACAGCGGCCTGCGGGCGGGTGCGCTTGAACTCCTTCAAGTCCTCGATGTAGCGGCGCACGAGGTCGAAGTCCACCTGGTGGTGGTAGGCCTCGACGTCCACATCCTCTTCCTCGGGGATGGTGAACTCGTTGACGCCGACGATGATGCGCTTCCTGTCCTCAATCTCCTGCTGGACCTTGAGCCAGGCCTTCTCCATCTCGCGATCGATGTAGCCGTTGACGACTGCGGCGGTCATCCCGCCCAGGCCGTCGATGGTATCGATGATCCGCTGCATCTCCTCGTCCATCCTGTCGGTGAGGTTCTCCATATAGTAGGAGCCGCCCAGCGGGTCGGCGGAGGCGGTGACGCCGGTCTCGTAGGCCAGTATCTGCTGTGTCCGCAGGGCTATGGTAGCCGCCTCCTCGGTGGGAATGGCGATCGCCTCGTCGTAGCCTGCGACCTGGAGCGACTGGGTCCCGCCGAGCACGGCCGCCAGCGCGCCGTACGCGGCACGGATGATGTTGATGATCGGCTGCTGGCGCTCCATCATCACGCCGGCGGTGTTGACGTGGAACTTGAGCTTCAGCGAGCGCGGGTCGGCGGCGCCGAACCTCTCTTTGAGGTTGCGCGCCCACACCCTTCGCGCCGCCCGGAACTTCGCTATTTCCTCGAAGAGGTCGATCATGGCGCTGAAGGTGAAGCTCACCTTGGGGGCGATCCGGTCGATGTGCAGCCCGCGCGCGGTGAGCATGTTGAAGGACTCGAAGGCGCGGGCGAACTCCCACGCCACCTCCTCGGCGGCGCCCACACCGGTCTCTCTGATGATGTAGCCGTTGAAGTTGGCCGGGTACATCTTGTCGCAGTTGCGGATCATGAACTCCAGCTTGTCGGCGAACTCCTTCATCCTCTTCTGCTGGATCTGGGAGAGCACTTCGCTGGTCCCCTGTCCCACCGCGGCCCAGGGGATACCCTGCTGGTCGCCCGACATGCGGCCGCCGTAGATGCAGACAGGAGCCGAGACCGTCGGAGGGGTGACCACCCCGCTGACCCTGAGTTCCGAATAGGGCACGCCCTGCTCGTCGGCCAGCAGCAGGTACGAGGGCAGGGTGAGGGGCGAGTGGGCGGTGAGCATGGTGATCGTCTCGTCGAGGCGTATCCCGTCCATGATCGTCCACACGTCCTGCATCGTGGTGACCGGGACGCCGGCCCGGCCCACGCTGCCCTCGGCCCAGGGATGGTCGGAGTCGATCTGGATCTGGGTGGGCTGGTCGCAGATCACGTTGATCGCGTTCTCCCCGTGGGCGATGAGGTACTTCAGCCGCTCATTGGTCAGCCTGGGGGTGGAGCAGCCGGTGATCTGGCGACGGCTCCACAGCCGGCCCCGGTACATGTCTTCGTATATCCCGCGGGTGTAGGGAAACCGGCCGGGATCGGCGACGCGCGAGGCGTAGTCGATGCTTTCCGCATCAGCGGGCTTGTATACCGGCTTCACGGGGAAGCCCGACCAGGTCTCGCCACGCTCCGACTTCTCAAAGTAGCTGCTCCCGGTGCGGTTATC
>CAZNMB010000308.1:0-3066 GCA_964574095.1 uncultured Dehalococcoidia bacterium | reverse complement strand
GAAGAAGTGGCTGACCACGACCACCACCTCCTCCGGGTCCGGCTTCCGGTCAGCTTCCCGCGCTCTCTGCCGCTCGACGATCTCCTTGATGGCTTCCCAGACCTGGTCCTGCAGCTCCGGGAGCGTGCAGCCTCCGGGCGGCCTCACCGAGGCACAGTCCCGCATCCACTTGTCCAGGAAGTCGCCGTGCCGCTCCGCCATCTCCTTGTAGGTCAGGCCGTCCATCTCTCCCGCGTCCATCTCCCGCAGGCCGAGGAGCGTGACTACCTCGGCGGCGTGGCGGCTGCCGATAGCCAGAGCCGTGTCCCGGGCCCTCTTCAGGGGGCTGGTGTAGATTGCGGCTACATTCTTGCCCTTAAGAGTCTCGGCCAGGGCTTCGGCCTGCTTCCGGCCGGTCTCGTTCAGCCCCTGGTCGCTTATGCCCTGTATCCGCCTCAGCCTGTTCCACTCCGTCTGGCCGTGTCTGACTAGGATGAGACGCATGGGGACTCCTCTCTTCGATAGCTTTGCGCCAGCTTCAGTCTCTTGTGGTAAGGGGGGTGGTCGTAGAGCATGATCTCGGCCCACCTGCTGGGACGCGACTCGGAAAGGTTCTGGTCGGTGAGCCTGGTGAGCATCGTGGCGAATGCGTCCGGGTTGCCGGTGGCGTCAAGGGCGTAGCCGTCGGCGGCGGCTTCGAGCCGCCGGCTGTAGGCGTTGGCCAGAGGCGCGAGCAGCAGGAACACGGCCGCCATGACCAGAGCCAGCAGAGGCAGACCGGCGACGTCGGAAACGCCGCCCAGCTCGAGCCCGGGCACCGCCCAGCGGAGCGTCAGGTTGGCCAAGTAGAAGCCCAGCAGGACCAGCGCCGATTGTACCGCGATGAGCCGGGCGATGTCATTATGGCGCTGGTGGCCGATCTCGTGGGCCGTGATGACCTCGATCTCCTCCGGCGTGTAGTCCGAGAGTACGGTGTCGCTGATGACTATGCGCCTGGTGCTGCCCCAGCCCATGAGCGCGGCGTTGCCGGCCGACGTCTTGCTGGCGAAGCCGATCTGATAGACGTCGTTCACCTCGGTCCCGCAGCGCTCCGCCAGACGCAGCAGGCGCCGGCGCAGCTCCGGGTTATCGATCGGCTTCATCTTGAGGAAGAGCGGCACGATAAGCACCGGCGCCAGCCTGCTGAAGACCACTATCACCGCTGTCACGAAGACGAAGGCGGCCAGCCACCACGTCTGGGGTAGTGCTTCCAGGAGCAGGTAGACGACGACCACCATTGCCGTGCCGAGAAGCGCGGCCAGCCCTGACTCCTTGGCCTCGTCGGCCAGCCAGGCCCTCAGACTCTGGCGAGAGAGGCCGTAACGCCGCGGCAGGACGAAGCCCCGGTACAGTGTGATCGGGGCCGCGACGGCGCTGTAGCAGAACATCATTATCAGGAAGTACAGGGCCACTCTCGCCGGCTGGGGGAACTGCAGAGCGTCCCTCAGGCCGCCGGAGAGGCCGCTGAGCAGTATGGCCAGGAGGAAGACGGCTCCCAGTGCGAGATCGAGGATCAAGAGCCACCTGGTCGATCTCGCGTACTCGCGTGCCTGTTCCTGACGACGCGGGTCCGGTGCTTGCTCCGGCATGTGCGCGCCTACCGACGGGGGGCGTGTTCACTCTGCTGCGCCAGGACCAGCGCGGTGCGGTGAATGGACTTCGGGGCCTCGGCGAACCCCAGCGCGGAGGTCACCTGTTCCGGCCTGCCGGTGCCCCCGCTGTCGCAGCGCAGCCGCATCCAGAGGGTGCACGCGGGAGGTTCCCACCTGTCCAGCCGGATAGTATCGATCAGGGCCCTGAGGTCGTACTTGCGAATCTCCTTGTCCCGAGCGTGCTGCCAGGGCAGCGTCTCCGTTGCGAGCAGCGAACTCACGGAGCCCTCCACGTCGGCCCGTTCCCTGTCTGTCTCGATGCCGACCTCATATTCTGCGTGTAGCACCTGCGATTGAAGTGAGGGTAGACCCAGGCCGGTCTCCACCACCTCGGAGACGTCCACGCCGCGAGGAAGCTGCTTGCCTAGCTCCGCAAGGAAGAAATGCGGCGAGACGCGGCGGTCGAGGAAGACGTCCATGAGCTCTCCGCCGCTCGTTACCCCGATGGCCAGGGGAGCCGCGAGCGACAGCCTGGGATGAGGGCTGAAGCCTTTGGTGTACGCGAGGGGCAGCCCCGCCCGGCGCAGCGCCCGCTGCCACAGGCGCATCAGGTCGAGATGCGATATGTACTTCACTTCCTGTCCGCGGCTGAACGTTACGCGTAAACGCTGCATGTCACTCTCTCGCAATCAGGGGGTTCTCAATCCGGACTCGCTTCATCCGGGCCGTCGCCGGCTTGCGGTTATCGTACCACATCCGGTCACCTTTCACGTCGCCGACGTACATCGACACCTGTCCTCACGCGATCTTGCGGTGTCTCTCCTTGGTGACCAGGAGCTCCCCGATCTTCAGCCCCTCCATCCTGCTCACGACCAGCCTGAAATCCTTGTACTTCAACTCCTCCCCCTCCTCAGGTATTCGTCCCAGAAGATGGAGCACGAAGCCCGCGACGGTCTCGTACCTGCCTTTGGGGAAGTCAAGCTGCATCTCCTCGTTGGCCTCCTCGACGCGCATGCTTCCGTCGATGCGGTACGTGTGCTCATCGACCACTTCGAATTCCTTCTCAGCGGCGGCGGCTATCAACTCGTCGCCCACGGGCCCCACGATCTCTTCCAGCATCAGGCTCAATGTGACGATGCCGGCGGTCCCCCCGTATTCGTCCACGATCACCGCCATTCTGTAGTTCTCCTCCTGCATCTCCGTGAAAAGGTCGCTGACGCGCCTGGCCTCCGGGGCGAAGTAGGCGGGACGGATCAGTGAGTCGATGGTGCTGTCTCTGGCGACTGTGCCCTTGGCGAGAGCCATAGTGATGTCCTTCGCTGAGATGGTGCCGACCACGCTGTCGATGTTCTCCTTGTAGACGGGGAAGCGTGAGTGAGGTGATTCGATGAAGAGTTTGAGGAGATCGGAGACGTTGGAGGCCTGGTCGATGGCAACCACCTTCGTCCGGGGCACC
>CAZNMB010000307.1:392-3078 GCA_964574095.1 uncultured Dehalococcoidia bacterium | reverse complement strand
GAAGCGCTTCCTCGAGGGGATGTCGAGGCAGCCCTTCAGGTTCTTGAGGGCGAGGGAGACCTTCACCTGGCGATGCGTCTTCAATACCGGCACGTTGACCAGGAAGTCGCACTCCACGACGGCCCGGGAGATGCCGACCTTGACGCCATCCAGGTCGCGCCTCTCGAACGGCCCCTCGTTGAGATCGACGAGCCTGGCGCCGTATCTTCGGGCCACCCTGTCGATGCCGGTGTACCGGAAGCCTGCCCTGGTGTTCGAGCCGAGGACCTCGGCGACCGTGCCCTCGCCGACGGCGACATCGCGGCACCCGTGCTCGGCGAGGCGGCGCAGGATGCCCTCGATAACCGTGGACGTGGTCACCATGCCGTAAGGCGGGATGGGCATCCAGCCGGAGAAGGTGATGTTGGGCTTCAGCAGCACCCTGTGGCCCGGGTCGAGCCCCTCGAAACCGCCGCACAGGTCGATGGCGGTGCCGATCGAGTCGAGGCTTCCGTCGAATCGTACCACGGAGACAGTCACAATATGCACCAGCTTCGCGCGGGACGCAGAGTCGGTTCGCGCGACCAGCTCTACCCGAGGAACTCGCTGTACTCCGCCAGCTTCGCCAGGGCGAAGGCCGCTCGCCTGGGCTCCGTGTACACAGGGACCCTGCTCTTGCTGAGGAACCGGAGCTCGCCCCGTGGCCATCCCAGCGGCGTGGCGCCGCAGATCACAGCGGGTTTCCCTCCCGCTTCGATCTCGTTCAGAAGGAGGTCGGCGACCTTCCGGTCCCTGACGTCGTCGTCGCCCGGCGGGCCGGTGAAGGCGGCGATGATCATGTCCACGTTCGGGTCCCCGGCGACGATCCGGATGGCCTCCTTGACATACTTCTCCGGCGCGAGGGCTCCGATCAAGCCCAGGTCAACCGGGTTGTTGACGCTGGTGCCCATGTGCTCCACGATGCCGCTCAGCTCACGCCGGGTCTCCGGCAGCAGCGGAGGTATCTCCAGCCCGAACTGGCTGCAGGCGTCCGTCGAGGTCACCGCGAGGCCCCCGGGCGTGGTGATGATGCCCACCCTGCGCCCCTTCGGGCGGGGCAGGTGATGGAGCGCAAGCATCGCGTCCATCATCTGCTCGAAGCTGTCCACCGAGACGATGCCGGTCTGGCTGCACAGCGTCTTCCAGACCCGCGTCGAGACCGCCAGCGTGCCGGTGTGCGACGCCGACGCCCGGATCCCGGCATCGGTGTGACCGCCCTTCAACACCACTATCGGCTTGGCCCGCGATATCTCGCGCGCGGACCGCAGCAGGCGGTCGCCGTCCCGGATGCCCTCGAGGTAGGCCACGATCACCTTCGTGTCGGGGTCCTGCCCCAGGTACTCCAGGAAGTCCACGCAGGTGAGGTCGCTGTCGCTGCCGCAGCTCACGCCCTTGCTGGGCAGCAGCCCCGCGTCCGCCACCGACATCAGCAGGTAGTAGAACAGGAAGCCGCTGTGGGAGATGACGCCCACCGTGCCGCTCTCCTTGGGCAGGATGAACTGCGGGACCAGACGGGCCGAGGGGTTGTAGGGACCGACGCAGTTGGGCCCGATGATCCTTGTGCCCCCCGCCCTCGCGGTCCTGACGATCTCCTGCTCGAACGCCTTTCCCTCCGGGCCCATCTCGCTGAACCCCGCGGAGTAGAGCACGACGGCCTTGGTCCTGCTCTCGGCGCACTCCCGGACAAGGGCGGGGACAGCCTCGCGGGGGATGGTGCATATGGCGAGGTCCACCTCCTCCGGGATCGCCCGGATGCTGGGGTAGACCTTCAGGCCCATCATCTCGCCGCCCCTCGGGTTGACCGGGTAGATCTTGGGGAACTTGGAGTCGAGCAGGCTCTGGAGGAACATGTACGCCACGTTGATCGCCGTGTTGGAGATACCGACCAGCGCTATCGATCTGGGGTAGAACACCGGGGCAAGCTGCTCTCGTATGTCGTGATTCATGCTCCGTCCTCTAGCGAACTGCCTCCTGCCTGCGGTTCAGGTGCACCTCTACCCTGGTGATCTTCCATCCGCCGTCGAGTTTCGCGAACTCGTAGAAGTGCTGGCCTTCGGACACCGCTCTCTCCTCCGACGGCTTCCCCGTCTCCGGATTGATGGGGTAGCCGTAGTGAATGTAGTAGTCCTTGCCCGTGGCGGTGCTGCCCTTGATATCAACCGCGATGTTCGTTATGGCGCTGAACCTTCTCGCCTCCAGGCCGAACACGGCTATCGCGGCGAACTCCTTCAGGGCCGCCTTGCCGCGGATGTCGATGTCATACTGGGGCACGACATAGTGCACGTCCTCGCTCCACAAGCTGAGCCAGAGCTCCATGTCGCCGGAGTCCATCGACCATGCCAGCGTCGTGGGCAGGCGCTCGACCTCCATCCGGTCGGGCAGCTTCATCAGGGCCTCAACCTTGGCCTCGAGCCCCTTGACATCGCGTTCGAGCGACTTCACCAGGCGATTCAGCGTTGATTTCAGGTCTTCCACTCTACCTCCCTGCGGGCGCTGCGGCAGTGCCCACTATGATATCCCACGAGTGTCGCGACTTCAAGGCTGTAGAGGCAGGGGTAATCGGGTTCTCCCCGCTTTCGTGGTATAATCTAGGCCAGCCGAAGGCAGAGGGGTTTCATGGGTGCGCAATTCATTCTTACGGACTACGTGGAGCAGGCCCTAACCCAGG
>CAZNMB010000307.1:0-382 GCA_964574095.1 uncultured Dehalococcoidia bacterium | reverse complement strand
GGCGAATCCCCCAGTGCAAGGGCGTGGTAGCATTTGGCGCTACGCTGCGGGAGTGCCAGGATGAGCTGCGCTCTACTCTGGAAGACTGGATTCTGCTTGGCCTCAAGCTGGGGCACTCCTTACCAGTGATCGCTGGAATCGACCTTAACAGGGAGCCGCAGCATGAGCCGGTGGAGACCGTGTAGGCGTCAGGCTTTCATCCGCAGGCTCAGGAAGCTGGGTTTTGAGGGTCCTCTAACAGGTACACGGCACCAGTTCATGGTCTATCAGCAGCACCGCTTGGCAGTCCCCACGAACCCGGAGTACTCCGTCCCTCAGCTACGAATTATGCTGAGAGAAGTAGCGGGGATACTGGGTCGTCAGATTTCAGCCGAAGAATGGA
>CAZNMB010000306.1:0-3085 GCA_964574095.1 uncultured Dehalococcoidia bacterium | reverse complement strand
TATCTCTTACCTTCTCAGCCATAGTGATGAGCCTTTCTCTATCTAGACCGTCGAGTTGAACGACCGGCTGGCGGACACTGGCAAACCCTTCCAAGGAGGTTGGTGGTACGATTCGGTTCGTTAGTGCCTCATCATAAGTTGGTACTTAAGCCGAAGCAATTGGGCGCAACCCCGCCTGTAGCCTGCCTTTCAGGCGATCGCGTTCGGGATGCGCACGCGTCGCGTTCACCTTCAGAAACACAAGAGTGGCTTTCAATGCGGATATGATCCGGGAAAGCGATAACGATAGTAACGCAGCGATGATGGCCGGTAGAAAGTGTAGCGTAGACTTGGCTACTCGTTGCGTGGATATCTCCATTTTGGTTACGAGTTCCGCCGCGTGTGCGATGTAGCGCTGAAACATCGAGGCGAGGATGCTGGCCCAGATGAGCCCCTCAGCGATGGCCTTTTTACCGGTATCGAACTTGTGGAGATTCGCATGGGATTTCCATTCCAAGAACAAAAGCTCGATTTGCCAGCGAAGGCGATACAGCGTGCCGACTTCCTTCAAAGAGAAAGCGTCTCTCGACAGGTTAGAATGGAGATATGTGTATTCCTTTTTGTTACGCCGTCCGGGTTTGTAGATGACTACCATGCGGCCGATATACTCATTGTCATCTTTCCCCCAGCCAATCTTCAGGTCCAAAGATTGCCTCGGAAGTCGCCGAGGAGTCACTTTCTTCCCTTCAAGCCAGCGAAGACGCACGCCATTCTCGTCATACGCTTCCAGAATGCGCGGCTTGATGTTCTTCGTTCCGCGAATGATGAAAAAGCCACCCGCCTGGTCAATGGCGAGGAAGTATTTCTTGTCTTGAAAGGCTCTGTCTTCCAAGGCGAGGCGCCCCTTTAGCGAGCATGGGTCTGGTCGGAAATGTCTCTCGGACTCCCTGTCCGGCGCCAAGGTAATCGATTCGGGGGAATTGCAAAAACCGCTCATCGTCACGTGAAGCTCGACCGCCGCCGGCGAAACTTTCTTGAAACGCCCGGGGAAGACCCTTCTCAGCTTAGTCTTGACGGCAAAGGAGGTGCCGTCGTGCATCACGATGTCTTCGGGGGGAGAATGGGACGGGAGAATGGGGACACTGACTTATAAGTTGACGGCAGCCCCGGAAACAGATACTGTCACTTCTTGAACGGGGAAAAGAGGCAACGAAATGGCAAGAATAGCGAGAGTAAAGACAGACGAGGGCGGAGCTTACTACCACCTCTGCGGACGGGTAGCTGGAGTGAAGGGCAAGTACCCTCTCGCTGACAAGCGGTGTCGCCGACAGATACTCGAATTCATAAAGTTCTTTTCAAAAGTGTACTGCCTCGACGTCATGGGATTCTGTATCCTGGGTAACCACTACCATTTGGTAGTCTACATGGAGCCAACTCGGGAGATGAGCCGGAAAGAACTTCGGTTTCGCGCTGAATTTCTCTACAAAGCCCCCGTCTTGGACGGCTGGCTCGAAGCGAACTGGAAGCGTTTTCATGCCCGCATCTTCGATGTGTCCGAGCTGATGCGTAGCCTTCAGTCGAAAATCGCCCGCTGGTACAACGCCACTCACAATCGCCGAGGTCGTTTCTGGGCGGACCGGTTCAAGAGCGTTCTTCTCGAAGATGAAAAAGCCGTGTTGGATTGCTTGCTCTATATCGAGCTCAATCCGGTTCGTGCTGGCATCGTAACGCGGCCTGAGGCGTACGAAGGATCATCGCTCTACTATCGCGAAATCAAAGACGACAAATGGATGACGCCGATAACGGAGATTACCCGACGACCCAAACGGGCCAGTGCACTGCGCGACTACAAGGCCTGTATCTACTATCGCGGCAGCGTTCCTACCAAGAAGAATCAGGCCGTCATCAGCAAAAGAGTGCTCGAACAAGAAGAAGCTCGAGGCTTTGCCACACCGGGGCTCTTTTCCAAACGGGTTCGCCACATCACCGACGGAATCGTCATCGGATCAGAGGCATTCGTGAAGGAGAAACTGGACAGGCTGAGAGAGAGAGGCCTCTATCTCCGGCGGAAGAATCCGGTCGCGCAGCTCAATGGGGCACACCTTTGCCTTCGGCCTCAACGGGGGAACTGAAAAAAAATAAAGCCACCGAACAGTGGACCAGCTACAATCCGGTGACGCATCAGGCGATGAATACCGTAGTGCAACAGCAGAATCGGGTGTATGAGGCAGGGATGCCGGGAGAACAGGTCACGTTGATGGCGTTTGGCTATCAATACGATGCAGTAGGGAAGCTGACCGGCATCGCTGACTGGCGGGGTCGGGGAGTCGGAGCGACACCGGAATTGGGGCTGACAATTCACCATCCGACAGACCACACAACAGACCACAAAGGGTATCATCAAGCCGCCTTCCCGGACCATTTTGATGAAACGTTGGCCGGACCTACTGAGTGGAACAGCAGCGATTGGGTAGAAGATACGAAAACCGGCTGGCCTGTAGGGGCCGCGCCATCGGATACGGTGTTTGGATACGATACGAAATATCAGCTTATTTCAGAAGATAGGGAATACATTACCGGCGACGGCAACGATAGTCAGTTGGATGAAGACTATCAGGTCGTTCAAGAGCGTGTGCGAAAGCTGGACTGGAAGTTCGACCCGACAGGATCGATGACAGAGTGGCTGGACGGAGAGGATTCCACGGGAAATGTGGCAAGCAATAATTTGGGCCGGGTCTTGGGTCGAATAGAAAACGGATACCAGCTGAACACAAAGGCGGGCAATGAGGCCTGCATGAACGCCTTGGCCACCGGTGATACGCTGCCGGAGAGCTGCTTGCGTCCGGAGGCGGTCTATTTTGCAACCAACATAGATGATGTCGCAGACGGAAAAGGAACCTGTATATGGACCGCCTACGATACCGGGGGCAGGATGACGGGGCAGACGGTGAGAACCGGTTGCACGACAGACCCCTGTGCCTCTCCTTGACATATGCGTTTTGGCTATGTGTCATATGGAGGGTTTTGACCCCTGTGCCTTGCTGTGCCTTTGTGGTGGGGCATGTGCTGGTTTCGGAGAAGTCGAGCAAGGTGGCGACGGAATTGC
>CAZNMB010000305.1:0-3094 GCA_964574095.1 uncultured Dehalococcoidia bacterium | reverse complement strand
CTTCCTTATCAATACTTAGTACATCCTTTTCTCTATTCTTAAAAACCGGGGTATCAGAATTTTTAACATGCATATGTGCACGAAAACTCTGACAAGCTGCATACCCAACTAGTTCACTTAAAGATTTAGAAAGACTTAAGATTGAACCTCTTCTTGCTGAGTTATTCAATTCTCCTGCCTTGATTTCAATTAGATATATAGCCTTATCACTAATGCCGAGAATATCAAGTTCAGTAGTAAGTTCTTCAAGATTCTTATTAAGCTGTTCGTTACAATAGATTGGACTCTTTCTTAGGTCTAATGTATATTCATTATTTCTATAAAATTGGACTGATGGTAAGAATTTTGATAATAATTCAATTGATTTTTTTTCAATATAGTTATCTCTTGTTTTGCTGTATTTATTTCCAAGATAGTGGTTCTTAAAATAATCTTTGTCCGCCTCCTTTAATAGAGTTTCACCAATCCTAATAAGATTCCTAGTTGGTAAATTAAAGGCAAAATAGTAATATTCATTTTTGTACTTAACTATTGGTTTGGAGTATATTAAGGATTCATTTAGAATGAAGGCTTTAAATTTATCAGGCTTTAAAAAGATATCATTATCGCCAAAATTGAGAGCTAATTTCTCAATAACTTTAAGTTGAGATTTATTAAAAGGGCGAACTTTAAAAAGCAAATCATACGAGGTAATCTCATCGTATCTATAATTTATTAGTTGCCCATTTTCAAAAGCAATATCTGGATTATTCTCAGCATACAATTCAATAAAATTCTTATTCTTTGAATTATCGATTAATTCTTTATTTGCTTGCATCCACTCTTTGAAACGGATATATGAAATATCATGTGGTTTGCCGTCAGGATATACTATCCTGGTACAAAACGAGTCTTCCAGCTGAATGAATGTTTGTAGAATATCATTTGCCCGAAAGCCATATTTATTAAAGAGGACTTCATCATGAGGTTTAAATAATTCTAAAAAGATTTCATAAGTGTGCTGTACATAACCATCACCACGAACATATAATGATTCTGTCATTATCTCTCTGCGCAATCGATATTCATTCTCGCTATGTTTTCCTTCAATGCTTTCACTTAAAATATACCAGTTATATAAATGTCTAATAGTAACTAAATGAGTATATATGTTTTCTATGTCAGTCAACTTAGGAATTTCAATTGATTTGTTTTGAGCAGCCATAGCAATACTTTGACCATATTCAATTGACACTTCTGAAATCCCATCGTCGTCTTGATTCATTGCAGAGATGTAGGAGAGTCCACCAAGAACATATATTTTATCAAATCTATTAATCTCTAATATTACATTATCTATTTGTTCTTTAATTTGACTGAGTAGAATTGGTCTATTCTCTTTAATGTTTTTAAGAAACGTGTCATGTTCTTCTTTCGACCTTATGTTTTGAATATTAATATTTGAACCTTTTAATTCGAATTTAATCCCATTCCTGATGAACTCTTTTCTAAGTTTCATGCATTTCTTCCTCCACTTTCGAGCTCTTCTTTTCTTTTTCCGTTTTATCCGTTTTCGAAGTTTACTCATTTCGCTTAAGTTTTTAGTTTAATTGGAACGTCAAGTGGCAAAGAAAGCAAGTGCGTGGAAGCGAAGGGATGGCAGTGGGACGGGCTGGAACACTCTTGCTTTGTGCGTTGGCTATCATTTTATTTTGTCTTTTTATCGGTTTAGTTTCATTGTTGCACTGACGCTCCTCCGCTTGTGCCTAACGGTGAGTGTAGCAGTAGTATGGGGATGCGGAGTGAATACCTATCAAGATACACCCAATACAGATGCGGAAAACCGCAATCGCAAACCACCTTCCTCCCATATTCCTGCTACACATTGTTATAAACTGTTGCTATTGTACAGATTTCAATTCTTTGATCTCATCTTTTAATTCAGAATTCTCAGTCTCTATTAAGTTCATCCTTTTATTCATATCAATCATATATAAGGTCAATTCCTCAATTTTTTGTAGAAGTTTTGCATCCATCTGTCCAAGGTTAATTCCATTTTCAATCACGGTAATTTCGGAAGGCATATCAGGCAATCTATTGTTGTTATTTATATAACTTTCAACTTCATCAAGTTTTTTTAGTTTGTAATCGTCATTAAATACAAAATCAGACCAAACATTTAATTGCACTTTTACCTCTTTTGTAGTCAATTTCCCATCAATGCTAACACTCCCATCCGATTTTATTCTCATCAATGTTGTAATTGTGGCAGGACTATTATTAGGTGGAGCTGTTACAAACTCAATTCCATTAGCAATAAATTTCATTGCCATTCCATTTATGGAGGCATGAAAACTTTCCCACTGATCATTTTTATACCTCAAACACATCCCATAGTATCCATATCCAGATTGAGAAACTCCCCAATAGTTAAATAAGCTACTCTTTAAATAAGAATTGACACTTGGGATTTCTATATTGCCATTAATTTCTAGTTTTTCAGAAGGTCTGGTTGTTCCAATACCAACATTACCACCACTGCCATTTAAAATCAATTTTCCTCCAACACCAGAAATTATACTCTGTAAGCTTCCATAATCATTTTCATATGATAATTCAACAACATTAGAAGTGTTTTTACCTAACGATATAACAGGCATAGTAGCATCAAATACAGTTAATTTTCTATTTGGTGTAGTTGTCCCTATACCAACATTTCCAATTGTTCCTGGTAATAATGAGATATTGCCATTTCCTGTCCAAAGGTTCAAATCCCGATTATCGTAAGTAAATATTGTGAAATCATTTCCGTTTCCAAAAGTTGATGAATTAATATTCCATAAAAATCCGGACCAATAGTTAGTCGAATTTCCAAATCTTATCCAATTATTAGAAATACCATCTCCACCGATAGGATTAAGATATGTACCGTCTATTGTCTGCCCAAAAGAATTGAGTGCAATTACTGTAATTAAACAAATTAAAATAATTTTTTTCATTTTGATATATTATTATGATTTATAATTTTCACTATACTGAAATGCTATTTGCAATTGTTTATAACTATTGTGTAAGCGTACCAGGTACCTTTATCTATATTTTAGCAATCTCAAAT
>CAZNMB010000304.1:0-3103 GCA_964574095.1 uncultured Dehalococcoidia bacterium | reverse complement strand
CGTCCAGCATACCCATATTCGCTCGCTTACCTCCCTTTCAGTATTCGGCGACGCCGGCCGGCCTGTCCCGCGGCCTGTCCCGCACGCGGAGAACGTGGCCGCGCTCTTAGCCGGTTCCCGGTCGCCCGGCATCGTGGTGCTCGTCCGGGGGATCTCCCCTGGCAGCAAACAGGCCGCAATCATGATACCGCAAACAGCGTCCGTGCACCATCCTGTGGCCACGGTCCCGGCAGCGCTCCCGCAGATGAGGCCGACGTCGGCGGCACATTCTTATCCCTTGGGCCAGGCCATTGACAAGTCGCGAGGTGTAATCTACGATTTCCGCACCGGACATCAGCGGTAGGATTCTCCCATCGATCCTTCAGGGCAGAATACGCCGGGCAGCCCCGCCCGCGTCCGAGGTGGCGGCACCGCGGCATTCGTCCACGCACTCCGGTTCGAAGGAGGCAACCGATGGCAGGCATAACCTCGTACGGCGCATACATTCCGCTGCACCGCCTTGGTCGCTCCGAGCTGCACCGGGCCTGGGGCGGCATGGGCATGCTGGGCATGTCCGTGCCCGGCGAGAAGGCGGTGGCCAGCTACGACGAGGACAGCGTTACGATGGGAGTCGAGGCAGCCATAGACTGCATGCACGGCTTCGATCCGAAATCGGTCGACGGGCTGTTCTTCGCATCGACCACGCATCCCTACAGCGAGAAGCAGAGCTCCGCCATAGCCTCCGCCGCGCTCGACATGGGCCGAGAGATCAAGGCAGCGGATTTCGGGGGCTCCCTGCGCGCGGGTACCATCGCCCTGAGTTCGGCGCTGGACGCCGTCCGGGCCGGCTCCGCCGGCTCGGTGCTGGTGGTCGCCGCCGACACGCGCCTGGGCGCTCCTTCCGGGCTCATGGAGCAGAGCTACGGCGACGGCAGCGCCGCCTTCCTGCTGGGGAACGACGGCGTCATTGCGACCGTGGAGGCCAGCCATTCCATCTGCGACGAGTTCTCAGGCGTGTGGCGGGCCAGCACCGATACCTTTGTCCGCTCCTGGGAGGACCGGATGGTCCTCGACACGGGCTACTCTCCTATCATGTCCGAAGCCATGTCCGGCGTGATGGACAAGTCCGGCCTGAAGCCGGGAGATTTCGCGAAGGCGGTCTACTACGCGCCGCTCGATGTCAGGGCGCACACCAGGCTGGCCCGGTCTCTCGGATTCGATCCCGCCCAGGTCCAGGACCCCATGTTCCTGACGGTGGGCAACACCGGAACGGCCCTAGCGATGATGATGCTGGTGGCGGCCCTCGAAGAGGCGAAGCCCGGCGACAGAATCCTCTTCGCCAGCCATGGCAACGGCGTCGATGCCTTCGTCCTCAAGGTCACGGATGCCATAGAGAAGATGGGGAGCAGGCGCGGCATGAAGGCACACATGGGGTCGAAGACGCTGCTCGCGAACTACGAGAAGTACCTTCGCTGGCGCGGCATCATCCCGATGGAGGCGGCTGCGCGTCCCGAGCTGACACCGACCTCGATCTCCGCGCTGCGGCGGGACCGCAGGGAGATTCTGGGCCTCTACGGGGTAAGATGCCGGAAGTGCGGCAGCCCGCAGTACAGGCCTCCGGCCAGCGCCGGCGGCAGGACACCCAGCAGGATCTGCGTCATCTGCCAGGCCAAGGACGACTTCGACGACTACAGGTTCGCTGACAGGAGGGCCAGGGTCTTCAACTTCACGCATGACCACATCGCGACGACCCCCGATCCGCCGGCCACGAACGTGATCATCGACTTCGACGGCGGCGGCAGGGGGATGTTCGACATGACCGATCGCGACCCGGACGGAGTCGAGATAGGGATGCCCGTGGAGATGACCTTCAGGAAGCTCTTCTTCGATCGGGGTATCCACAACTACTACTGGAAGGCGAGGCCGATCAGAGTCAAGGAGGCTGCAAATGGCGGAGAGCATCAAGGATAAGGTCGCCATAGTCGGAGTAGGCTGCACCAAGTTCGGCGAGCTGTGGGACAAGAGCGTTTCCGACCTCATGGTCGACGCAGCCTACGAGGCTTTCGAGGACGCGGGAATCGAGCCCAAGGACGTCGATGCGGCGTGGATAGGCCACTGGTCTGAGACCTCCGGGTGCACCGGCCTGTCGCTGTCCGGGACCCTGGGGCTTCAGTACAAGGCCGTAACCAGACTGGAGAACGCGTGCGCAACCGGGGCCGACTGCCTCCGCAACGCCGCCTACGCGGTGGCATCCGGGGCGTGCGACATCGCGCTGGCCGTGGGTGCCGAGAAGCTGAAGGACATGGGCATCTCCGGCCTTCCCAATCAGGTGCCCCTCGGTACGCCCAACCTGATAACCGCCATCTCCGCCCCCGGCCTGTTCGCGATGATGGCCACCAGCTACTTCCACAAGTACGGCCTCAGCCCTCAAGAGGGCAAACGAATGATGGCCCGTATTCCCGTCAAGAACCATCACAACGGGACCATGAACCCCAGGGCCCATTTCAGGAAGGAAGTGACGCTGGAGCAGGTGATCAACTCCCCGATGATAGCCTGGCCTTTCGGCATTCTCGACTGCTGCGGGACGAGCGACGGTGGCGCGGCCGCCATCGTGGTACGGGGCACCGAAGCCAAGAGATTCAGGCCCGACCCGGTCTACATCAAGGCGCTGCAGATCTGCGCGAACCCGGCCGACGGCTCCCGAAGGGACGATCACGATTTCACTCACATCGAAGCCACCTATCGAGCGGGACGGGCCGCCTACGCCGAGGCGGGGGTGAAGAATCCGCGGGAAGAGATCAGCATGGCGGAGGTGCACGACTGCTTCTCGATAAACGAGGCGATAGCCATGGAGGACCTTCAGTTCAGCCCGAGGGGGAAGGTCAAGGATGACCTCGAGGCCGGGTTCTTCAACCTCGACGGCTCGCTGGCGGTACAGGCGAGCGGCGGGCTGAAATCGTTCGGCCATCCGGTGGCGGCCACGGGACTGCGGATGATCTACGAGATGTCCAAGCAGCTTCAAGGAAAGGCCGGGCCGCGGCAGGTCAAGGACCCGAAGCTCGGCCTTACCCAGAACATGGGCGGGCACCCGGCGGACAACGTCGTGTCGTGCGTAATCGTCGGG
>CAZNMB010000303.1:0-3105 GCA_964574095.1 uncultured Dehalococcoidia bacterium | reverse complement strand
ACATCACCATGGGCTCCTACTGCGATGAGCTGGTGGTGTTTCCGACGCGGACGCTGACGGCTGAGGAGAAGCAGTGGGCCGTGGCCTTCGCCATTCCCGCGGACTCGGACAAGGTCCACATAGTCAACCGCGCGAGCGCCCCTCGGGAGCGGAAGTTCCTCAAGGCCCCGCTCAACACCCACGGCAGCTCCGACGCCCTCGTCATCTTCGATGACACGTTCGTCCCCTGGGATCGGGTGTTCATGTGCGGCGAGCACGAGTTCGGGGGGAGGCTCGCTCTTACCTGCGCCACGTGCCACCGGCACAGCTACTGCGGATGCAATCCCGCTGTTGAGGACGTCATAATGGGCCTGATCGCTCTGACCGCCGAGTACTACGGCGTGGAAGGAAAGGCGCACATCCGCGACAAGCTGGCGCATTTGGCGGGCATCGCTGAGCTTATCTACGCCGCGGGCATTGCCGCCGCGGTGGAGTCGACCACATCAGCTTCGGGCACCCGGGTCCCCGCGCCGCTGTACGCGAACGTCGGCCGCCGCCTCGCCGGCGAGAACACTTATGCCTCGTGGGGCATGGTCGCGGACGTTGCCGGAGGTTTTCCGGTGACGATGCCGTTCGAGGAGGACTACTACGATCCCGAGATGGGCCCGCTGATCAGCAAGTACACGGTCCGGAACCCGAAGGTGTCGGCGGAGAACATGCACCGCCTGCAGCGCACGCTGTCCGACTACCTGGCGTCGTCGTGGGCCGGGGTCTGGCAGGTGGCTGACGTGCACGGGGGCGGCTCTCCGGCCATGGAGACCATCGCCATTCTGGGGAGCTACGACTTCGACGAGCGAAAGCGTATTGTCAAGCGCCTCGCCGGGATCCAGGAGTAGGCGTCAAGGGCGTATCCGCGATTCTTCGCGACCAGGGGGTTGTGCATGCATGCACGCGAGCTGTTTGACCTGACGGACAGGGTGGCGATCGTCACCGGCGGCTCCAGGGGTCTGGGGAAGGAGATCGCGTTCGGACTCGGCGAGGCCGGGGCCAGGGTCGCGATAACGGCGCGGCGTGAGGAGTGGCTCCGGACCGCGGCCGACGAGCTGCAGGCCGCCGGCATCCCTTGCCTGCCCATCGTGGCGGACATCAGCGAGGTGGAGGGCGTGAGGCAGATGGTCGCTCAGACGCTCGAGAAGTGGGGAGGGATCGATATCCTGGTCAACAACGCGGGCGTGGTCTGGGCGGACGCGCCTGAGGACATGCCGCTGGAGAAGTGGGACTACGTCATGAACATCAATGCGCGCGGCACCTTCATCTGCTGCCAGGAGGTGGGTCGCGAGATGATCAGACGGAAGGCCGGCAACATCATCAACGTCTCGTCAGCAGTCGGCGTGGCCGCGGTCGATCCCAAGTCGGGCCAGTTCATCGGCTACCAGGCGAGCAAGGCCGGCATCAACATCATGACCAAGCAGCTTGCGGCGGAGTGGGGCGTGCACAACATCCGCGTCAACGCCATCGCGCCCTCGTTCCTCTCAACGAGGCTTACGGATGCCCTCGTAGAGAGGACGGGGGGAAACATGCTGCGCTGGGTGCCGCTGGGCAGGATCGGCAGGCCCGACGAGGTGAAAGGCGCGGTCGTCTTCCTGGCCTCGCAGGCGTCGAGCTACATCACCGGCCAGGTGATCTGCATCGACGGCGGCACCACCGTGTGGTAGCCCGCTGCGCCTTCGCCAGCGGCGGTCGGATCGGGGCGGCCGGGCCGCATCAAGGATTCCGCGCTGGAGAGCCACAGATGAGGAGGTGACACCGTGGCGAAGTCTGTGATCGTCATCGGAGCTGGAGTCGCGGGTCTCGCAACAGGGTCCTACGCGCAGATGAACGGCTACAGCACCCGGATCTTCGAAATGCATGACAAGCCCGGAGGGCTTTGCACGGCCTGGGAGCGCAAGGGCTATACCATAGATGGCTGCGTGCACTGGCTTGTAGGCTCGGCACCGGGGCTCGACTTGTACGAGATGTGGCAGGAATTGGGAGTCCTGCAGGGCCAGGCGGTCATAGACATGGACTGCTTCTACCGGATTGAGGACGCGGAGGGCAGAGAGTTCAACCTTTTCTGCGACATCGACCGCCTGGAACAGCATATGAGGGAGCTCGCTCCTGAAGACGCGAAGTTCATTGGGGAGCTCACCAGGGCCATACGCCACTTCGTCCGTTTCGACATGCCTTCAGCCAGAGCCCCAGAGCTGTACGGCCCGCTGGATGGCCTGAGACTGGTGCTCAGGATGCTGCCGTTTCTCCGCGATTTCAGGAAGTGGGGCCGGATGACGATGGAGGAGTTGAGCGGGCGCTTCAAAAGTCCTCTGCTCCGCGATGGCTGGCGGTTGTTGTGGTTCCCCGAGTTCTCATCCATCTTCATGCTGATCACCGTGGCGCTTCTGCACAAGAAGCAGGCCGGCTACATCATCGGCGGCTCGATGGCAATCTCCCGGGCAATGGAGAAGCGCTACCTCGGTCTTGGAGGCGAGATCAGCTACAAGTCACGAGTGGCCGGTATCCTGGTGGACAATGACCGCGCGGTGGGCGTGAGATTGGATGATGGCACGGAGCACCGGGCGGACTACGTCGTCTCCGCCGCCGACGGGCATCTCACGATCTTCCACCTCCTTGGAGGCCGGTACGTCAACGACAGGATTCGCGGTTACTACGACAGGATGCCCATATTCCCGCCCCTGGTCTACGTAGGGCTGGGGGTCAACCGGTCATTTGACGACGTGCCGCGCATCGTTTCCGGGTTGTCGATCGGGCTTGAGAAGCCGGTGACGATCGCCGGTGAGCAGAGGAAGCAGATCAGTGTGCGCGTTCACAACTTCGATCCGACACTGGCACCTGCCGGAAAGACACCCCTAACCGTCATGTTCGAGTCCAACTACCCCTACTGGAAATCGCTCCGCGAGGACATGGCCCGCTACAAGGAAGAGAAGAAACAGATTGCGGATACGGTAGTGGGCTTGCTGGAGAAGCGCTTCCCCGGGCTATCTGCTCAGGTTGAGATGCGTGATGTGGCCACGCCGGTTACCTTCCATCGCTACACCGGCAACTGGCAGGGCAGCTTTGAAGGATGGCTGA
>CAZNMB010000302.1:0-3105 GCA_964574095.1 uncultured Dehalococcoidia bacterium | reverse complement strand
AACGTCATAAATCCAATATACTCTTTTAATATCAAAAGGTATATGATTATTACTTTCTATAAAAGTTAAATTACCACGGGAATCCTCTATTTTAGGTAGTTGAATATGTTTTATTTTGTCATAAAGCATTATTTGTAGTATAAAAAAATATCATAAAAGGTATAATTTTTCTTAAAATCTTTATAAAATTTATAATATCTGAGATATTCATTCCAAAACATCAAGTTAATACTCATTATTAAATTTTATTTTTTTCTTCACAGGTTTCTGTATTATGTAATTTCAGAGTCTATTTTCCATTGAATAATTTTACCTCTTAATTCATATTATTTATTTTAAAGCACCTTTGTACATAAGAATAAATTCTACTTAGAATATATATTTCAAGATTTTATAGAAACAGTATTTCTTTGTATTGACTTTTAAATAAAATTACGAATAGGAATTATATCAAAATTTAATTGAGACAGATCATATATTAAGACAGCCATAAATCCTTTGTTCAAAATTATCTTATTCACAACCCTCTTACAAGCATTCCCATCTCCATTAGGATTATTTACCCTGTCCGAAGTATTATAGTGAGTCTGATTTTCAATTAATTTCATTACTCGTGATACTATTAATTCTTTATTAGTTCCCACCAATTTTACTGTGCCAGCTTTTACAGGTTCAACTCGTTCAGCAGTATCCCTCATTACAAGTACTGGTTTTTCTAAACTTGGTGCTTCCTCCTGAATCTATGATAACCATATACAATTTAAACATCAAAAATACAAAAGGCAAATATTCTATTGGATCAATTAAATAAATATTTTTAACATTTTTCAATATTTCATTCACACGTGTTTGAACACTAGGCTGTAAATGTATTGGATACAAGATATCTATATCTTGATACAATTTCTTTACTCGTGTGCAATTATAGAATTTTTTTTAACAGGCATGCAAATATACAATAAAGACCGTAATATCCCTATCAAGGAAATAAAAGGTTATCAATCATACATAACTTTGAACATTTGAAATAATACTTTTGAAAAGTATTGTAAGTTATCATAAACTTTATTGTTACTAATCAGTTTCAAAAGTATTGTAATTTTATTAGTCAGGAGTCCGAAAACTGGTATCTGAAGAATCGATAAACGTAAAGAACTGAAAGTTAAATAATTGGCACTGGTTTCAAGGTTGTTATTTTTTTATGTCAAAAAAAGCAAGAGAATAAACGTTCACTCACAAAGCTATCAGGATCTAACTACAAAGATGTCTCTTTATGCCTTGATTGGGTTTACAATGTAACTACAAAGTGGAAAGTATGCAGCCTGATTAGAGACAGAATGTAGTTACATTTTTTTCATGTCAATCAAATCTTCTTTTAAATCTTTTACTATTCTATATTTTACATCCTTTTCCATTCATAATTAGGTTTTGCTGATTTTCTCAGACAAGCTAAAATGAGCTAATTTGTCCATAGCTGTATAATCTGATATACATTTTAAAATTGTAATACATTTTTACCAACTCAGAAAATTGGCAATAAATTTTTGATGCTTTATCGGCCAACTTCATCAACCTTGTTAGGTTCATTACAAAGATGATAGCCCCTACCCAAGATTCTGATGTATCTACTAATCTGGCTTTCACGTTATTAAGACCATATCCTCTTTTGGCTTGTCCGAACTTACCTTCTATATGGTTCCTTTGAGCTGCTAGCTTCTTCCTTTTCCATTTTTGTTGACTGGTTTGTTGAACTTTTGGTGGCCGTCCCAAGGGCTTGCCTGCTACATGTATCTTTTTGTCGTTTAAGTATTTACGGTTTTCTCTATTAAGATAAATTCGATCACCTAATAATACTTTTGGGTATCGGCCATAGAGCTCCCGGAATTCTTCAACCTGTTGTTTTAAATCTCCGGCTTCGTTATAGTTGTTCCAATCCAAGCGGTTAATACGACAAAATCCATCAACTTCACTGACATTTATCTTTGAACCAAATTCTGTCCGGCTACCATCTTTTCCACGGGGCATTGGACGTACCCATGGTTGGTACACGTTGACAATCCTGTCGGGATGGCTACGCTCATTATTCTTATACATGGTCAACTGTTGTTGGTACACTTTATGAATTGTTTGTATGAGTGCCCTATCTCTTTTCTTTAACACGATTTTGTCCAATTTCACCTGTATAAGCTTGGTATAAAGTTCATCGGTAAACTTTAAATCCCTTCGAATGAACTGAAGTTGGGCCTTAATGCCTTTACCGATGAGTTTGTTCCCCTTGTTTTTATTTTTTGCAATATTCAGGTACGACATACGGGCTACCCTCTTGTAAATACGGGGCCTTTCTCCTTTGCCAACTACCTCGTGCATTACTGTTATTAATCGCTCCAGTTCCTCGCGGCTTGTATTTAGTAGTTTCAAATCTGTTGGATAGGTAATTTCCTGATCTGCAATGGTCGCATCCAACTTCAACTTTCCTTTATTAGGCTTTAACGGACCATCTGACAAGGATTTATCATCCGGATCCTTATCTTCTTTTGATTGCATGATCTGGGCACGCTTTGGCTTTATCCCTTCAGAACTTTTTATAACCACTTTATTGAAGGCATCAAATTCTTTATTCCCCAAGCGTTTGCGAATATCAACAAACAAGCTCGGGTCAAAAGGTTGGCCCGGGTTAAATGTCTGGTACCCACAGAAATATTGAATGTACATATTTTCCTGTATCATGGCAACCGTTCCCCGATCATCCAGTTTTAACTTATGTTTGACTATCAAAGCTCCTATTACCAAACGGACATCTATTGTTTTCCTTCCTGAAGAAGGATTAAGCTTACTACAATATATGCCGGCAAGATCATCCCAAGGTATTAAACTTGCCAGCTTAACCCATCTGTTTTTCTTGTCCAGAACCGATTCGAAGGGGGTCTCAAACATATCTAGCGATAATTGGTTTTGTGGTGTATAGTTTATCATAACTGCAAGGATTTTACATGCTATTTACTGTATTCCATGCAGTTATACAATATTTTTAACACCTTTTTATCAACATAATTAACTGCTTTTTAAACACTTAACCGCCGAAAATTAATAAATCAGCAGACTCTA
>CAZNMB010000301.1:0-3111 GCA_964574095.1 uncultured Dehalococcoidia bacterium | reverse complement strand
GGCGGACCGGTACTGGAACGCCCGCGGCGGGAGCCACACGGACGGCGGCGCCTTCGCGTTCACGGTGATGAAGAGCAACGGCGTCTCGTCGGTCTCATGCGCGGACAAGTTCGGCAAGCCGATCACGGCTCCGCCCGGGGAGTACAGGGCCGGCGCCGGATCGCCGCAGGCCCCGGCCGGCGGCGGGGAGCTTGCCGCGCGGGTTGAGGCGGAGATCGCCGCGGGGGCGGCGGAGAAGGCGTTCGGCGAGATAACGTCGCTGCTTCCTGCCTGGGGCTTCGACCAGCTTCGATGGATGCTCGGCGAGATCGTGAGGATGTCCGCCGGCGGCGGCGACGCCAGGGAGGGTGCCATCGACCTGCTCACGCTGCTCAACGACCGGCGCTACGATTGCGGCCGGATGCGGCGCAGCGTCGTCCTCCAGCTCGTCCGGAGCAGTATCGACGGCATCTTCGACTCGATGCCGCCGATGGCGGCGAGGGGCTCGAGCCGCTTCGCCCGGATTGACTGGGACTCCCGCGACGATCTGAGAGCGCCCGAGGGTGGTGAGGAGGTCCTCGTGGTCTGCGCGCGCGGTTTCCCGGCGGAGGGCGATGACTGCGATTCGAGGGTGGCCGTCAGGGCCTTCGAGCTTGGCTGGAGGCGGATTGTCGTCTACGGCCTCCGGGGCCAGCGCTTCCACGGCTGCGGCTTCGGGCCGCGGACGGCGGGCCTGCGCATCGATCTCTACGGCAGCCCCGGCGACTACGGCGCCTCCGGGATCGACGGCATGGAGATGCGCGTCCATGACAACGGCCAGGACCAGTTGGGCCAGATCATGAAGAGCGGCCGCCTCGTGGTCTACGGCGACGTCGGGCAGACATTCATGTACGGAGCCAAGGGCGGCGAGGTGTACGTCATGGGCAACGCGGCGGGGAGGCCGCTGATCAATGCCGTGGGCAGGCCCCGGGTGGTGATCAACGGCACCTGCCTCGATTTTCTGGCCGAGTCCTTCATGGCGGGCGATCCGCACAACGGCGGGGGCTTTGTGGTGCTTAACGGAGTCGAGTTCGACGACAGCGGGCATGTCCGCGAGCAGGCGACGCCGTATCCCGGGTCCAACCTGTTCTCGCTGGCATCCGGCGGTGCCATCTTCGTGCGCGATCCGCATGGCGGCATCGTCGAGGAGCAGCTCAACGGGGGCAAGTTCGCCGAGTTCAGCGACCAGGACTGGGCGCTCATTCTTCCCTATCTCCGAAAGAACGAGGAGCTTTTCGGCATCTCCATCGAACGTGACCTCCTCGTGGTGAACGGCGAGCGCCGCCCGCCGCGCGAGGTCTACCGGACGGTGCGTGCGGTCAGGCTCGCCGTCCTTGCGAAGCAGGGGGTGCCTGAGTAGAATGGCGGCGGGAGACCAGTCCGTTGAAAGTGTCCATAGTTGCCGGCGAGGACAGGCATGTGGAGCGGCTCCGTTCGCAACTCGGCGAGCTGGGGCTCGAATGCTCATCGCCTCAAGGCGGGCAGTCGGCGTCCCGCCGCGTCGCTGAGCAGGACCCGGACGTGGTACTGGTGGCCCTGGGCGGCTCCGCCGACAGCGCGGGGGCGGAGTACCTGGCGGGGAGAGATGGAAAGGGCGGGTGTCCCCCCGTTATCGCCCTGGTCTCTGCTGATTCTTTCCACGCCCTCGATCCCGCCCTGCCCGTGGACGATTTCGTGGTGCGACCGTGGGACGCGGCCGAGGTGGTGCTGCGGACTCGGCGGGTCCTGCGGCGGACAAGGGGCGTGGACCGGGGCCGGTCGATAGTGTGCGGCGACCTGGTCATCGACCTGGAAAACTGCGAGGTCACCGTTGGCGGCAGCCTGGTCTCCTTGACCTTCAAAGAGTACGAACTCCTGAGGTTCCTCGCGCGCAACCGGGGCCGGGTCTTCAGCCGCGACGCTCTGCTCGACGAGGTGTGGGGTGAAGACTACTTCGGCGGGGACAGGACGGTTGACGTGCATGTCCGCAGGCTCAGGAGCAAGATCGAGGACTCCACCCATGCCTTCATCGAGACGGTGAGGAACATAGGCTACAGGTTCAGAAAGGACGCGTAGCGGCGCACCGCAGGTGGATATGCTGGTAGGTTCAAGCTCCGAGGCGGAAAAGAAGGTCATCTCGATCCTCAGGGTGCTGAGCGAGTCGTCCCAGCCGCTCGGCTCGATAACAATCGCCCGCGAGCTGGAGCGCTACGGCATCTTCCTCAGCGAGAGGGCGGTCAGGTACCATCTCCGGATCACGGACGAGCGCGGGCACACGCAGCCCCTGGGCCGGGACGGGCGCATGATCACGCCCGAGGGTCTCGAAGAGCTCAAGAGCGCCCTCGCACCGGACCAGATCGGCTTCATACTGGAGAAGCTCGAGTTCCTCGCGTTCCGCACCACGTTCGACCCGAAGAAAGGCACCGGTCAGGTCGCCATAAACGCCTCGATCTTCGACCGGGATGACTTCAAGAGGGTGCTGGTGCCCATGAGGGCGGCGTTCAAGGCGGGCCTGTGCGTCAGCGAGCTCGTGGCCTTCGCCGATGAGGGCCGGAAGCTGGGCGAGGTGGTGGTCCCCAGGGGCAAGGTCGGGCTGGGCACGATCTGCGGCGTCACCATCAACGGCGTCCTGCTCAAGGCGGGCGTCCCCATAGAGTCCCGCTTCGGCGGGGTGCTCGAGATACGAGATGGGAAGCCGAAGCGCTTCGTCGCCATCATCAACTACGACGGCACGTCCGTCGATCCCTCGGAGCAGTACATCCGCGCCGGCATGACCAGCGTGCTTCAGGCCGCGAAGACCGGCAGCGGCAAGATTCTGGCCAACTTCCGCGAGATACCGGCGGCCGCCCGGTCCGTGGTTGAAGAGACGGTATCGGCGCTGAGGGACGCCGGGATCACCGGTGTCTACGCGCTGGGCAACACCAGCGAGCCTGTCTGCCAGATCGCGGTGGGCATGAACCGGGTAGGGCTGGTGCTGCTCGGGGGCCTCAACCCGCTCGCCGCCGTCGTTGAGACCGGAATCCGGGTGGACAACGTCGGCGAGGCCGGAATGATCGACTTCGAGTCGCTCCGGAGCTTCTGGGAACTATAGGCCAATCTCAGAGAGCTCAAGTC
>CAZNMB010000300.1:0-3130 GCA_964574095.1 uncultured Dehalococcoidia bacterium | reverse complement strand
CGACACCTCCAGCGAGGAGCAGATGTGGCTCGGGCTAGCCAAGAGGAACCTCTTTGACTCGCCGATGGTCCGTCAGGCACGGGGCGTCGCCGACAACTTCGCCGGTGACATCCGGCGGATCGTGCAGGACTACAAGATCGACGTCGTGGTCTGGCCGGGGCACATGGGCCACAAGGACGGGTCGGCAACGGTCGGCATCATGAGGGAGACCTGCCGGGAGCTCGGGGTGCCGTTCGTCCATCTGGGGCTCGACCTGTTCGACAAACGGTACTCAACGCCCGACCAGGTCAAGGACAAGATCTCCCAGTTCTTCCGGGCCATGGGACTCGGCTAGGCGACTCACGAGATAGCGAGTCAGTCACCCTGAGCGCCGGCGAGGGGCTCGATCCCTCGCGTTGCTCAGGGTGTCGGCTTACGGGCCGGCTGTCACCGGCCCGTACACTGGAATCCTGCCTGGCGACAGGGACGTGCCGTATGGCTGTGTTCGACGCGTACATCAAGAAGGTCAACGCATATGTCGAGGGGATGCGGGCGGGCGGCAGGGAGGTCCGTGAGTTCGACCGCCCCGGAGAACCTTCAGCGCTGCTGGCGGGGCTGCAGGTGAAGGTGGGTCCCAACTCCGGCTCAGGCATAGTCCTGAGAGGTGACACCTTCGCGGAGATGGGCAGTCCCGAGGCCGGCTCCTGCGCTTTCCCGCTCTGGACGAACGACTTGCGCCTCGTCAGGGACGGCAGAATCACCCTCATAGGGTCCGACATTCCCGAGTCGGGAGGGGCCGGTCTGCCCTTCGGCCAGGTGCTGATCGCTGGCGGAGACGAGATCAGCGAGAAGGAGCACTCGGCGCTCGACGAGAACCAGTACGCCTCCGATCGGATCGAAGGCTACATGACGAAGAGCACCCCCGGCCGCATGTGGTGCAGGGTCAGCAAAGATGCGGCTGCCAAGGGCTTCGATTTCGAGACGCTCGGCAGGGCGCTGATGGCCATCTTCAAGTCCGAGGTGCCCAGGGTGCAGGCGATGGAAGTCGTCTTCGTCACATCGAGCAAGGCGGACGTGCAAAGCCTGTGCGATATCGGCGAGCAGGTGAGGAAGATAAGCAAGGACATCGTCCGCGAGACCTGGCTGGCCAGGGGGTACGACGTCCTTGAGTGCACCCTTAGCTGGGACTGCGCCACGTGCAGCGACAAGTCAGTGTGCGACGAGATCAGAGGGGTTTTGCAGGTCCGAAAGAAGAAGACAACCAAGACGCGGAAGCCCGGGAAGGCCCCGAGACGAAGCGTGACCTGACCGGGCCGCCGGGGGAGCGCCTTCCCCGGAACATCTGGCCTGCCGGATACGTTTACCGATGCTTGAGTCATCGCCCACCAAGAAGAGACTGCTCGCGGTGTGCGGAAAGGGCGGCGTAGGCAAGACCGCCTTCACCGCGATGATGAGCCGGGTGCTCGTCGAGGGCGGCCGGGCAGGCAAGCTCCTGCTGATCGATGCCGACCCCGCGATGGGGCTGCCCATCGCTCTGGGCCTGCAGGTAGGCCGGACTATGGGACAGGTGCGGGAGAGCATTATCGAGACAGCGAAGAGGGGGAAGAAGGAGGAGAAGGCCCGCCTTGTCGATACCCTCGACTACCTGGCCTTCGAGGCCCTGACCGAGACCGACGACTTCGCCCTGCTGGCGATGGGACGCACCGAGACTCTGGGCTGCTACTGCCCCGTCAACGAGCTCCTGCGCGGCACGATAGAGACGCTCTCCAGGAGCTTCGACACCATCCTCATCGACGGCGAGGCCGGACTGGAGCAGTTGAACAGGCAGGTCATGCGCGGTGTCGATACGCTGGTAGTCGTCAGCGACGCCACGTCCAGGGGCATCCAGACCGCCTCCCTGATAAGACACATGGTGGAAGACGACAGGGTGATAGAGTGCGACAAGATTGGCCTGATCTTCAACAGAGTGCAGAGCAACCGGGAGCTTCTGGAGCGATCGGCACGGGACATAGGCCTCCGCGTCTTCGGCTACATCCCGCATGACGAGAACATAGCCTACCACGACCTCGTGGGCAAACCCATTACCGATCTACCCGCGGATTCGCCCGGTTTCTCCGCGGTCAGGGACATCGTGGAGAACTGCATCCTCGCGTAGCGCCTGCCGCAGCTTCCCGGCGCGGACAGTTGCAGCCAATCGTTGAAATCCAGCCTGTCTTGCTCCATAATCCATGCAGACGACGGGCCACAGGAGCACGGTATAGCACACTCATGAACATCTTTGTCTCCGGTTCGATAGCCTACGACAGAATCATGGACTTCCCGGGGTACTTCTCCGACCACATTCTGCCCGACAAGCTGCATGTTCTCAACGTCAGCTTCACAGTCAACAGTCTGGTCGAGAAGTTCGGCGGCACAGCGGGAAACATAGCCTATGCCCTCCGCTTGCTGGGCGAGCAGCCAACCATTCTGGCCACCATCGGCCGCGATGGCGAGAGATACCTCGACTGGCTGGCCCGGAATGGAATCGACGCGCGCACCATCACGGTAGTCGAGGAGGAGTTCACGGCCGGCGCCTATATCACCACCGATTTGGCCGACAATCAGATCACGGGCTTCAACCCGGGGTCCATGAAGCACCAGTCCCATTTCGATTTCGACACGGTCGATCCCGAGAAGAGCATCGCCATCGTCGCGGCCGGGAATCTCGCGGACATGAGTGAATACTCGCGCGAGTTCAGAGCCCGGGGCATCGACTACATCTTCGACCCCGGCCAGTCCCTGCCCGCCTGGGAGGCCCGGGCGCTCGAAGAATCCATCCGCGGCTCTCGGATACTGGTGTCCAACGACTATGAGCTGGAACTCATCATGAACAAGACGGGTTTGACCAGGTCGGACCTGCTCACTCGCACGCAGGCCATCATCACCACGCTCGGCGAGAACGGCTCACGAGTCTGCACAACCGACGCGGAGACCCCGATCTCGGTCGTCGAACCGAGCCGGGTTGTGGACCCGACAGGTGCGGGCGACGCCTACCGCGCCGGGCTGATTCATGGGCTGATCCAGGGCAAGAGCCTGGAGCAGTGCGCCCTCATGGGCAGCGTGTGCGCTTCGTTCGCAGTTGAGCACTACGGCACGCAGGAACACCGTTTCT
>CAZNMB010000299.1:0-3134 GCA_964574095.1 uncultured Dehalococcoidia bacterium | reverse complement strand
TCCAGCTCCAGAAACGCGGAGAGGAAGCCAAGCAGCGCCATGTTGATCGCCCTCGGATTGCCCGCCTCCTCAGCGATTCTGGTGGCCGGTACCAGGTAGACCTGGTCTGTGAGTTGCCTGAGGATAGTCTCCACCTGCTCCCAGCTCGGGTAGGGGACCTTGCCGTCGATGGCCGACAGCGGGACCACGACCAGGTCGGCGACTATGGCAACGCCGCCCGGCCTCAGGTACGGGGCCCAGCGGGCGGTCTCCAACTGCTCGAACCCGAGCAGATAGTCAACCTCGCCTTTCTTGATCATCGGGGAGTAGACGTGCTGTCCCCAGCGGACGTGGCTGACCACGCTGCCTCCGCGCTGCGCCATGCCCAGCGAGTCCGTCTTCTTCACGTCGTACCCGTTGTTCATGCCGATCTCGGCCATGCCGTCGCTGGCCAGAATGACGCCGTGGCCGCCGACACCCACCATGAGCACGTTTACGTCATTCATCCCTTGCGCTCCGAAATGGCTTCCTGAGGGCAGACCTGGGCACACACCCCGCATACGGTGCCCACGCAGACATCCGGGTCGATGCTGGCTTTGTCGTCCGAGACGCTGATGGCGGGGCAGCCGATGTCGAGGCACTCGAAGCAGGCGATGCACTCGTCGGCGTCCACCTCGAACGGCGTTCCTCTGGCCCTCACCGCCAGGCTGCAGGCACCTCTCGATATGATAACTGAGGGCTCATCTTTCTCCAGGCTGCTCTTCACCGCAGCTTCGATGGCCTTCAGATCGAACGCGTCCACCACGGTCACGTCCCGGACGCCGATGCCCTCGGCCAGCTTCTCCAGTTTGACCGCCGGCGCCTTGCTTCCCCTCACCGAGACGCCGGTCCCGGGATGGCCCTGGTGCCCGGTCATCGCGGTCGTCTCGTTATCGAGGATGACTACCGTGGTGTTGCCCTGGCTGTAGACGACGTCGATAAGTCCCGTTATGCCGGAGTGCATGAACGTGGAATCACCCAGGACCGCGACCGCTTTGTTCGGGACGCCCGCCTTCTCCAGCCCCAGGGCCTGCCCTATGCTGGCCCCCATACAGGCGCAGGTGTCGAGGGCCGAGAGGGGCGGGTACACGCCCAGAGTGTAGCAGCCGATATCGCTGGTTACGATCAACTCACCCTTCTTCAGGCCCTTCGGGGAGGCCGGGGACTGGATACCGAGCCTCCTCAGGACGAACTCGGTGCCCACGTGGGGACAGCCGGCGCAGAGCTGTGGCCGCCGCGCCGGAAGCTGCACCGTCGGCCCGGGGCGGGTCACCGGCTTCGGTCTCGCCGCGATTATCCCCGCCTCGACAGCGGCGTTCTCGACTATCTCCGGATTCAACTCGCCGGTAATGGGAATGAAAGACTTGCCGGTGACGGGAATACCAAGCCGCCGCACCTCATCCTCGATGTACGGGTCGAGCTCTTCCACCACTATCACTCTCTCCACTTCCCGGGCGAAGCTGCGGATGAGGTCCTCAGGGATGGGGTGAATAGTCACGAGCTTCAGGTGGGAGGCGTCCGGGAAGACCTCCCGCGCGTACTGGTAGGCGACTCCATTGGAGATCACGCCGAGCTTGCGGTCCGCCAGGACCATCTCGTTCAGCGGAAAGGTCTCCACGTATGGCCGGAGCCTGGCGATTCGCTCTTCCATGGCGAATCGCCTGACGCGGGCATTGGAGGGGACCATGACGAACTTGGCGGGCGATCGTGTGAAGCTGGGCTGCGCCAGGTCCGTCTTTCTCTCTTTGTTCACATCCACCACGGTCTTGCAGTGGGAGATACGCGTCGTCGAGCGGAGCAGGACCGGCGTGTCGAACTGCTCGCTGATGTCGAAGGCCCAACCCATCAGTTCGTAGGCCTCCTGGCTGTCTGGAGGCTCGAGCATCGGCACCTTGGCGAACTTGGCGAAGTGGCGGTTGTCTTGCTCTCCCTGCGAGCTGTGCTCTCCCGGATCGTCACACGAGACGATGACCAGACCTCCGACGACGCCGGTGGTCGAGACGGCGAAGAAAGGGTCAGCGGCGACGTTCAGCCCCACGTGTTTCATCGAGACGAGGGCCCTGACACCGCCGTACGCGGCCCCCATTCCGACCTCCAGGGCCACCTTCTCGTTTGTCGCCCACTCCGCGTAGACGCCGTCCATGCGGGCTATGCTCTGCAGTATCTCGGTGCTCGGAGTGCCGGGATAGGCTGTGGCCACGACCACGCCGGCGTGGTAGGCGCCGAGTGCTATCGCTTCGTTTCCTGAAAGGAGCTGCTTCACGTTGTCCGAGGCCTCCTCAGCAATTCTATCACGCCCGCCGGCTACTAGGCTACCGCCTTCCCCAGATAGGCCTGCCGTACCCTGTCGTCTCCCAGAAGCTCTCTGGCGGTACCCTCGATGGTGATTCGCCCTCTCTCCATAACGTAGCCCCTGTCAGCGATCTTGAGTGCGGCACTGGCGTCCTGCTCGATGAGCAGTATGGTGAGCCCTTCGTCCCTCAGCCTTGCCAGCAGCTTCAGGATGTCCCGCACCAGAGTAGGAGCCAACCCGAGCGATGGTTCGTCCAGGAGCAGCATTCGCGGCGAGGACATCAACGCCCGGCCTATTGCCAGCATCTGCTGCTCCCCGCCGCTGAGACTCCCGGCCCGCTGGTTCCGGCGCTCCCGCAGTATCGGGAAGAGCCTCAAGACCGACTCCAGGTTGGACTGTACGTTGGGGCGCCGCAGGAACCACCTGGCATATGCCAGAGGGCCAAGGAAGCTCTTGGCGCACAGGGCGTAGCCGCCCATCGTCAGGTTGTCCATCACCGACATGGCTCCGAAGATCTGCCTGCCCTCGGGGACGTAGCCCAGACCGAGCCGGACCGTATGATGCGGAGACAGCCCCGAGAGCCTGGTGTCGTCGAGCCACACGCTGCCGCTCTTCAGAGGGACGATGCCCGCTACGGCGTTGAGCAGCGTCGTCTTACCCGCGCCGTTAGCCCCGATGATGGTGACGATCTCCCCGTCGTTGACGACGAGCGATACCTCTCTGAGGACCGTGAGGCTGTCGTACGCCGCGGATACGCCGTCAACCTTCAGCATCAGTCCAGTTCCTCACCCAGATAGGCGGAGATGACCTTCTTGTCCTTCTG
>CAZNMB010000298.1:0-3146 GCA_964574095.1 uncultured Dehalococcoidia bacterium | reverse complement strand
TCACGTCTACGCACCCTTGGGGCGAGGGTATTCAAGAATTTGGTGTTGTCTTTACCAGTGACAGTTCCTACACAGGCACTTTCGCAAACAGGGATAATACATATAAACTATAATGATTATAAAGGTACTTTTTCTATCTTGCAAGCGGGAATTTTCGTGGGTCGTGGACGAATCCGAACGGAAATCCGAACGCAGGTTGAAGGTGGAGGACAGGGATGAAAAGTATTTTCCCGTACACCAAGGCCCGCACCAAGAAAAGATCATGGTGATCGTGGGTGATCGTGGTGCAGAAGGCAGCAAAATGCAGAAAGGGATGCAGTGGTGCGCCGCGAGGCCGTTTCAGTCCTCGTAAAAGGGTGGATCGGTTCCGTACCATTCGTCGGGAGTGTCGGGCTCGACGTAATCCTCGAACTCCGGCTCCTCGTAGTCTTCGAACCCCGGCGGAGAGCGCGCCGGCTTCGGGTCTGCGGTTTGGATCGGCAGGCCGCATCGCTCCAGGTAGTCGGCGCACTCATGCCCGTCCGTGTAGAACTCCACGATTTTCAGCTCGCCGCCGCAGGGGCAGCGCAAAGGATCCACCTCAAACACCCTTCGGATCAGGGCGGCCCAGGTGAGGTTGGCTTTCCTGCGACTGGTTTTCTTCTTTTCCTCCGAGGGCAGAATCGTGAGCTGCTCCTGCTCGGAATACCGAACGACCTTGCGGCGAATGGCGCAGTTCGGAGCAAAGGCCGAGTAGAACCTGATCATGTTCTTTCTCGGGGGGGGAATCAGCTCGACGATCCTTTGCAGACATTCCATGGGCGTGAGCTCGATCTGCGTGCGGCCCTGAGGGTCGGGCTTGGGTAGACGGTAGATCACCTGGTCCGCGTCGGGCAGGTACGTGACGTTGGAGGCGACGAAGCTCGGCTTTGCGCAGTAGCGCACCAGGTGCTCGAGGCCTTTCCTGTCGTCGGCCTCCACGGCCACCGAGGCATCCAGGGAAAACCCCGAGAACTCCCACGTTTTCATTTTTTCCGCCTCCGAGTTCTCAAGGTGATCGTGCCGGACGAACAGCTTCAGGATCCTCGTGGCAATGCGCTGCTCCACGGCTTTCACTTCCTCACGTGTCGGCGGTCGCACTTCCTGGAAGCTCACCGAGCCGTCGCTGCAGACGAGAAACACGCCGTCGGTGGAGAGCTGATGGTAATGGACGTGGCGTTGCAGGTCGCGCGACGCGCCCCACTGGATGAACTGAACCGTACCGCACCGGCCGTCCTCGATGCCCGCAAGCCTTCTCAGGAACATCTCCACTTCCCCGGCCAAAATCCTCCCCGTCCCGTCGAGCATTTTCGCGTCCTTGTCCAGGAAAAACCTCAGGCGCTTGGGCAGGGTGAGCGTCCACATTCTCACGGGCACCTCGGGGATGACGTCGTCGACCAGTTTTGCTCCGGCGACAGCGGTCTTCTTCGCCGCGCAGGAGGGACATGGACAGCGGTGCTGGCACGAGTAGCTAATCACCAGCGTGCGGCCGCATCGTCGGCAAACAGCGCGGCAGAAGCCATCCCCGGGAAGGCCACAAGAGAGGAAATCGCGCATCGCCGTCTCGGCGTGCGGGGGTACGCAGGGCGCGGAGGTGTAGAAAGGATCGTTCGCCTGGACCAGGAACGTTTCGATGTTGTCCTCGACCAGCCTGTAAAAGTCAGTCTGCTGAGGTCTGCGAGGGCGGTAGACGGACGGACGGACGGACGCAGTCTGTCTGCAAGTGCAGGCCATGCCATCCATGATCTTGCAAGAACCGGGGCGCGATCATTCGGCGTAAAAACAGGGGGTTGTGCAAGAGACAGGCGGCCATGGCCCGGCAAACGGCCGGGTTTCGGCCGGGGGATCAAGCCCCGCTCTGCGAACGACTTCTCGGTGTGAGATTCGAGATGGCCACGGCTTTGTCTGGATCATTGCCTCGCCATGACACGCGGAGGAGGGGACGGATCACTGCCTTTGGAATGAAACGATGGGGGGAGCGTTGATGGCTTCGATGCAGCAATGCACGGGAGGTTGAACCGCTAGCCTCGATTCCCACCGTTGTCTAAAAACCTAATCAATTATTCCCCCCTTGTCAAAATAGATTGTCGGAAAACTCAAGCACGCCGACCATGGAAGTTATATCCAATATTAACCTATAAACCATATTCCACAAAGTAATACCACGTATCCACCTGGATCGTAATCCGGTCCATGGCCTCGCCTGAAATCCCTTAACCGGCCGCCTGCCGACGAAATATAGCAATATCATACACCGGACGAGAAGAAGCTTTTCGGCTTTCTGTCTTAATCCCGCAGCTGCAATTTTATTTGCGTCCTTCCGAGCCTGTCGTGTAAACACAATTCTCCACTTTACCATCCAGGCTTCTCACTGCATTTTTCAACAGGTGTCCGAAGACCCTTCCGGATGGATTTCCTCATTCCCGGAATCGATAAAAGATACAATGTCTCCTGGATAGACCGCCAATCGCCCTCCGAAATCAGGACGGCGTTCGATCTCTTGCCGGTGATTTGGATTGGCTCGTGGGACTCCGCAGCCTCATCAAGCAATTTATAGAGTTTCGCCCTTGCCTCGGTTGCCTTGATCGTTGTCATTTCTTGCACCTCGTTCACCTTTAAGCGTACACAATAACGTACGTTATGTCAAGTCGCATGCGGTTTTGTCTGCGGTTCGGACAGTGGGGGGAGGGCCGGGTCGGGGCTTCGCTGCCGGGCTGCGCGAGCTGCTTTAACTACTGCGTCAGCCTCGAAGAAAAGCTTTACTAACGGATGCAATTCCCCGATGCGAACCTGCCCCGCTCTTGATATCATTTTTCCCTTTGACGGCGGCTTCGCGCAACCCGGAGCGAGCTGTGGCTTTGATTTTTGAAAATTACAAAAAGATTGCGCGTGCCCCTGTCTATTGCTATTCTAACTACCCTGTAATCCTTCATCGTGACGATTGACATTGATGGGATCGATGGAACCCCGGATAAATGGAAGTTTGGCCGCCGGCTTCACGGGTTCAGGTGTTCCTCGGCGGTCTGACGATAAAAGTTGAGAAGACAACCATGAGATGCGCTCTCGCCATTATTTTGCTGTTATTTCTTTTTTCACTGCCGGCCTGCCGTGAAACCGCCAGGCCGGAG
>CAZNMB010000297.1:0-3213 GCA_964574095.1 uncultured Dehalococcoidia bacterium | reverse complement strand
GCCCAAGATCAGGATAACCGCGGAGGCCACGAGCGAGCAACGTGCCCGGGAGCTGTACGACCTGGGCGTCAACACGATCGAGGCTTGCCTCACGGCGCAGGGCAGGGCAGCGAGATGAAGGCAGTGATACTGGCCGCGGGGGAGGGCAAGAGGATGCACCCCCTGACCTTCACCCGACCGAAGGTCATGCTGCCCATCGCCAACAAGCCCATCGTGGAGCACCTTCTGGTCGAGATGAAGAACGCCGGTATCGATGACTTCATCTTCATTGTCGGGTACCACGGCGAGACGATCAGGGAGCATTTCGGCCAGGGTGACAGGTGGGGCGTGAAGGTCGAGTATGTCTACCAGAAGAAGCAACTCGGGACCGCCCACGCCGTCAAGCTCGTCGAGAGATTCATCGACGGCAAGTTCCTCATGGCGAACGGGGACATTCTGGTGAGAGCGCCGGACATCAGGAAGGTGCTTGCCGGAGACAACATCACCCTGAGCCTGATAGAGAAAGAGGAGACAAGAGACCTTGGGGTTGTCCAGGTGGACGGCGATCGCGTGACGGGCATTTTCGAGAAAGTAGCGGACGCGCCCTCGAAGCTGGCCAATACCGGCGTCTATCTCCTGACGGAA
This sequence comes from uncultured Dehalococcoidia bacterium, assembly GCA_964574095.1. GTDB lineage: Bacteria > Chloroflexota > Dehalococcoidia > SZUA-161 > SZUA-161 > SZUA-161. Next base: position 2,589 of record CAZNMB010000297.1, on the reverse strand, counting down.
GAGATATTCCCCGCGATAGACAGGACCAGGGAGTCTCCCCGGGGAGAGTACGAGCTGACGGGCTCACTCCAGGTCCTCATCGACACGGGCAGGGCGCCATCATGGGTGACGCTCGACCACTGGCTTGACGTAAGCTATCCGTGGGACCTGCTGACGGCGAACGAGACCCTGCTGTCCGGGATGGTCCCGGAGAACCTGGGAACAGTCGAGGAGCACGTGACCATGAAGGGGCAGGTCTCGATCGGCGCCGGCACGACGATAAGGGCGAACTCCTACATCGTAGGCCCCGTCGTGATCGGCGAGAACTGCGAGATCGGGCCCAACTGCTACATCCGCGCCTGCACGGCCATCGGCGACAACTGCCACGTCGGCGCGGCGGTGGAGGTCAAGAACTCAATCGTGATGCGTAACTCCAACGTGCCGCACCACAACTACGTCGGCGACTCGATCATCGGCGAAGGATGCAACCTGGGAGCCGGCACCAAGGTGGCGAATCTCCGGCTCGACAAGAACGAAATCACCGCCGGCGGCATCAATACCGGCCGGCGCAAGCTGGGAGCCATAATCGGCGACGGAGTGCAGACGGGCATCAACGCCAGCCTCAACGTCGGGACCATGATCGGAGCCCGCAGCTTCATCGGCCCCGGGGTCACCGTCAGCGGCGTGGTACTGCCCGACTCCGTGATACTCTGAGTGCGGGGCGAGATTCGGAAGCAGCCCCGGGCGGCGGCTCCGGCGGCGCCCGTTGGGGGCGCCGGAGCACGCCGGAAACCGGAGGCGACGGGAGCGCGACCCGCTCGCGGCGTCTCGAATGGCGGAGGGAGAACGTGGACAGAATAGCGCAGGCTGTGATTCTCGCTGCAGGAGAAGGCCAGAGGCTGAGGCCCTTCACCGCCTCCAAGCCCAAGGTGATGATCTCCATCGCCAACAAGCCCATCCTGCGCTACGTCGTTGAGGCCGTCGCCAGGAACGGGATCCGCAGAATCGTGATCGTGATGGGCTACAGAAAAGACCAGGTTATGGACTACTTCGGCGGCGGCGAGAAGTTCGACGTGGAGATACAGTATATCGAGCAGCGGTCACAGCTCGGCACGGCCCACGCGTTGAAGCAGCTCGAAGGAGTTGTGCGCGGCAGATTCCTGGTCCTTTCCGGCGACAACATCATCGAGCCGGGCACGATCTCCGACATGATCCGCGCCGAGCCGAACACAGTCCTAGTCAAGGAGCAGGAGAACATCTCCAAGTACGGGGTCATCGAGGCCGATCAAGGCGTGGTCACCAGCATCGCCGAGAAGCCTGTGGAATCACTCAGCCACGTCGTCAACACGGGCATCTACGTGTTCGATGACGCCATCTTCGACCTGATCGGTCAGGAGACGGACCTGCCCAGCGTTATCCGAAGCATGATCGGCACATCCACTCCGGTGAAGGCCCGCGAGGCCGACGGGGCATGGCTCGACGTCGTCTACCCGTGGGACATGCTGGAGCTGAACGGCCTGGCACTGGCCAAGGTCTCAGCGGCCACCGGAGGGACTATCGAGAAAGGCGTGTCCCTGAAAGGGCTCGTGTCCGTGGGAAAGGGGACCACGATACGCTCCAACTCGTACGTGGTCGGGCCGGCCATCATCGGCGAGAACTGCGAGATCGGGCCCAGCGTCTGCATTCTGCCCTCCACGAGCATAGGCGACAACGTCTGCATCTCGCCCTTCACCACGATCAGCAACAGCATAATCGCGGATGGGGCGGAGATCGGCCCCAGCTCCACCATCGAGGACTCGATCATCGACCGGGGCAGCCTGCTCAGAGGGCACTTCGTGAGCCAGAGCGGAAACGCCGAGATCAAGGTGGACGAAGAGTACCACCGGGCGCACATCGGGGCCATGGTGGGCGAACGCTGCGAGATCGGCCACGGCGTAGTGGCGGCTCCCGGTGTCATCATCGGCAACCGCTGCCGCGTCAGCGCGCTCAAGGTGCTCGACCGCAGCGTGCCGGACGCGGGGCTGGTGGTATAGCCATGTGCGGAATCGTCGGGTACATAGGTGAGCGGGAAGCGCAGCCGATCCTGGTCAACTGCCTGAAGAAGCTCGAGTATCGCGGCTACGACTCCTGCGGGATCGCCCTGCTGGGCGCGGGCGTCGAGATCCGCAAGGACGCCCTCAGGATCGGCGCGCTCGAGCAGAACCTGGAGCCCAGCGCATGCCGCGCCGGCATCGGTCACACCAGATGGGCCACCCACGGCAAGCCATCGCAGATGAACGCGCACCCGCATGCGGACTGCACCGGCGACATAGCGGTTGTCCACAACGGCGTCATCGAGAACTACCTTCAGTTGAAGGAACGCCTGATAGCGGAGGGCCACACCTTCACCTCCGAGACCGACACGGAGGTCGTGGCGCACCTTATTGAGAAGTACTACGAGGGAGACCTCGAGCAGGCCATGTCCCGCGCCCTCAACGACGTTACGGGCTACTACGCGCTGGCCGCCGTCCACGCGGACTCCGACAAGCTGGTCGTCGCCAGGAAGGACAACCCCCTCGTCATCGGCATCGGCGACAGGGAGAACCTGGTGGCCTCGGACGTCACCGCCGT
>CAZNMB010000296.1:0-3213 GCA_964574095.1 uncultured Dehalococcoidia bacterium | reverse complement strand
ATGTCGATCTTGGCCCTGAGCACCCGTGAGCCATCCTCGAACTCGCCGGCCCGCATGCGCTCGAACAGGTCGAGGTTTTCCTCGACCGGGCGGTTGCGGCAGGGGCTCTCCGTACCGGGCCCGGTGAGCGTGCCGCGGTGCTTCCTGACCTCGTCGGCGCTCAGATCATCCACGTACGCCTTGCCGGCCCTGGTCAGTTGCACCGCGTAGTCATACATCTGCTCGAAGTAGTCCGAAGCGAAATACAGGCGGTCGTCCCAGTCGAACCCCAGCCACCGCACGTTATCGATGATCGACTGGACGTACTCCTCCTCTTCCTTCGTCGGGTTCGTGTCATCGAACCGCAGATTGCTCAGTCCGCCGTACTGTGCGGCGATGCCGAAGTTGAGGCAGATGGACTTGGCGTGGCCGATGTGGAGATAGCCATTGGGCTCCGGAGGAAACCGCGTGTGAACGCGGCCGCCGAAACGGCCGCTCTCAAGGTCCCGGTTGATTATGCCGCGAATGAAATCGGTGGGTACGTCCGGCGCAGGTGTAGTCATGTCACTGGGCCCGCCACCGCTCCCGTGTATCAAGACTCTTCTTCCCTCGATGGCCGGGCCCCACATAAAGCTACCAACTACCGCTCCCTTTTGTCAAGGTTCGGAGAGACCGGGCACAAGCGCAATAGACTGGCCACAGTGACGATGCTAGAATAGGTGGCGGCCACGGGACCCCTGGCTGCCGGAGGCTATTGGGAGCAATGAGCCGCGTGAATGTTCGGGTGCGCTTCGCGCCCAGCCCAACCGGATTCCCCCACGTGGGCAACATCAGGACCGCCCTGTTCAACTGGCTGTTCGCCCGGCACTGCGGCGGCAGGTTCATCGTCCGCATCGAGGACACCGACCAGGCGCGCATAGTGGAAGGGGCCCTGAAGTCCATCGTGGACAGCCTCCGCTGGCTCGGCCTCGACTGGGACGAGGGACCCGAGGTCGGCGGGGATCACGGCCCCTACTTCCAGTCTGAGCGCCGTGACCTGTACCGGAAGCATGCGCGGCAGTTGCTGGACGGCGGCCGCGCCTACAAATGCTACTGCTCGCCGGAGCGGCTCGCCCGGATGCGGTCGGAGATGGCCGAACGCAAAGAATCGGTGCGGAGCTATGACCGGCGCTGCCGTGACCTGAGCCCGCAGGAGCAGGCGACATTCGAGTCGGAAGGCGTCACTCCGGTCATCCGGTTCAAGGCCCCCCTCGACGGGCGGACCACTTTCCACGATCTGATACGCGGCGACATAACCTTCGACAACTCCGAGCTCGACGATCTCGTGCTCCTGAAGTCGGACGGCTACCCCACCTATCACCTCGCCAACGTGGTGGATGACCATTTCATGGAGATCTCACACGTCATGCGGGCGGATGAATGGCTCTCGTCCACTCCACGGCACGTGCTGCTGTACGACGCGTTCGGCTGGGAACCGCCGCTCTTCGCCCATCTGCCGATGATCCTCGGGCCGGACAGGTCGAAGCTGAGCAAGCGGCATGGCGCGACCGCCGTCACGGACTTTCAGAAGCAGGGATACCTGCCCGAGGCGATGTTCAACTTCCTGGCGCTGCTGGGCTGGTCGCTGGACGACAAGACAGAGATCTTCAGCAGAGAGGAGCTCATCCGGCACTTCTCGATCGAGCGTGTCAGCAAGACGGCCGCTATCTTCAGCCACGAGAAGCTGAGGTGGATGAACGGGGTCTACGTTCGGCAGATGAGTCCGACGCCTGGAGACGTCACGATTGGACCGCCCCCGGCAGAAGCAGTCCTCACGGGACACGGACCTGCTGTCGTCGTCACGCCGAGCTTCGCCGACCTGCTCATGGAGTATCTGGAGCGCGATCTACCTCCCGAGGTCGAGCGACCCCTCTCGAGGCAGTACGTCCAGAGCATTGTTCCCCTCATCCGGGAGCGCCTCGCCACCTTGGGCGAGGCGGCGGAGTTCTGCGCTTTCTTCTTCCTCGATGAACTCACGTTCGATCCGAAGCTTCTCTTCGGCAAGAAGCTGACACGGGAGGCCGCGACGGGGGCGCTCGAAGCCGCCGCGCAGCGACTCCAGGACGCGGCTTTCGATCCCGCCGTGCTCGAGGACGCGCTGCGCAGCCTCGCTTCAGAGCTCGGGCTCAAGACCGGTGATTTCTTCGGCCTGCTGCGCGTGGCGACGACCGGACGCACGGCCGCTCCGCCGCTGTTCGAGACCATGGCGGTGCTGGGGAGGACCAGGTGCCTCAAGCGGCTGGGGGCCGCGCTCTCGGCGCTCCGGGGAGGACAAACGACGCCGGGAGAGACTCAGTTACCTCAGTAGCTTCCCCCGCGGCAGGGCATGCCCGGCTGCAGGTAGCCGCAGGCCAGGCCGATGCACTCGGAACCGTCGTCGGCCCTGATCACCGCCAGCTCCCGCCAGCACTGCGGACAGACGATCTGCTCCTGTCCCCGTCCCTCTTTCTCCACGCGCGACTCAAACACCAGTGTCATGTCGCAATCGGGACAGTAGAGCCAGTAATACTCAAGCTCCATCGCGCAACCTGCAAAGCGCTACGGCCGCCGTTCGGGGCCTCTCCCCAGTGCCCGCCCCGCCACCTCCGGGTCGACGCGGCCCCAGAAAAGGCTCTCCGGACTTGAATCGTCGCTTCCCAGCACGCCGCAAAGCTCGGCCTTCTGAGGGCACGCGCAGTCGATGTCCCCGCCGTAGGCCAGCGCTTTCAGCCCGAAATCGCACACTCTAATGCCCGCGCCGCTTCTGGCAGTGAAGCAGAGTCCATGCCGGTTGAGGTCGCCCGGAGTGTAAGCCCACGTTCCATGCACAGTCCTCCTTGCCGCATCTGAGGAAGACCCTGCCGTAGACCTCGACTGTAGCCATCAGCCCACCGAGCACCCGATCTGGCTCTCTATTATACAACCCGCACCGTCTCAGTGCCCTCATCCTGCACCCCGGATCGACCAGGGGCGTTACTCCGGCGGGCCTCAAACGTTGCCCTCCTATGGTATCATATAGCCGAAGCTGGCCCGGAGGGGCCAGGCAACGGGAATGCCGTTGCGCCGCAGCGGCAAAGGAGGATGATATGGGCTTCTTCGCGATCCCCGCAGCCGGTGTTGGCTTCTTCTTCAGCGCGTGGCTCACCATGGTCTTCTGGGGTACCGTCGCCCCCGATTTCGCCATCAGGACCATCGGCTATCCCACTGCCATGCTGG
>CAZNMB010000295.1:0-3227 GCA_964574095.1 uncultured Dehalococcoidia bacterium | reverse complement strand
GGGGACTCCCCTTCGCGGCCTTCGCCGGGCCGAAGGGCTCGGACATCGTGAAGGAGGCGCCGGAGCTGTACAAGACGGTGACCTGTCCTTTCACCGGCAGGGAGCTCACGGCGGTGCAGGCCATCGCTCCCGACGTGGCGGTCATCCACGCCCAGAGGGCGGATGAGCAGGGGAACATCCAGATCTTCGGCACGTCCGCCTCGGACCTGGACATGGCGATGGCTTCCAAGTCCGTGGTCGTCACCGTGGAGGAGATCGTCTCGCCGGAGCAGATTCGCGCGGACAAGACCGCGACCGTGATCTTCCGGCCCGAGGTTGACCTGGTGGTCCACGCTCCTTTCGGTGCCTCCCCGTGCAGCTGCGTTCCTTTCTACTCGGCTCACCTGACGCAGATGATGAAGGACGTCCGTGGCCTGGGTAAGCCGGACGCGGCCCGCGAGTACATCGACGGGCTCATCGGCGCGAGCGAAGAGGAGTACATGCAGAACGCCGGCGGCGCGGAGACGAGGAAGAAGCTCACGCGGCTGGCGGAGAACGTCAGGCGCATCGAGTTCCCCGAATCACTGAGCGACGAGCCGGCATCCGACTTCGACACATCGGCGCAGATGGTCGCGAGCCTGGCACGCACGGTGGAGGACGGCGACTCGATCATTCTCGGCTCGTTCACTCCGCTGGCATACACGGCGTACATGCTGGCGAAGCTGACCCACGCGCCCAACGCGTTCATCGTCGGCTACAGCGGGGTCGATCCTCTTCCCTTCCAGTTGGGCTTCCACTCGTCGGAGGCGGCCTGCACCAGGTACGCGGCGGGCCTGTGGTCCATGACCGAGTGCATCGAGGCGCTGCACCTGCGGGGGATGGGCGACATCGAGGCCGTTTCCAGCGCGCAGCTTGACGCCAACGGCGACATCAACATCTCGTGGCTGGCCCTCCCCGTGAAAGACGCGGAGGGCAATCCCACCGGCGAGATGAACCCGCGCGCGCTGCGGCTCCCCGGAGGCGCGGGCGCGCCCGTGGTCTACGGGCTGCACCGCAAGGGAGTCGCCTACTTCGCCGGGCACTCCAGGAACGTCTTCGTGCCAAGGGTCAACTACGTTACCGGCACGAGATACTACTTCACGGACGAAGAGCGCAGGGCCCAGGGGCTGCGCCCCGGCCCCATGATCGTGGTGACCAACCTCTGCGTGATGCAGATGGTCGAACGCGGCAAGTGGAAGGTACTGTCGCTGCACAAGGGGGTCACGCCCGAGGACGTGATCGCCAACACCGGATTCGAGGTCGAGGTCCCCGCGGACTGCCCGGTCACCAGGCCGCCCACCGCCCAGGAGCTGGCCCTGATCGGGAAGATCGATCCTCAGGGCATCAGGTTCCTGGACTTCATGAGCGGCAAGGAACGGGCGGCCAGGCTGCCCTCGATCATCGAAGCGGAGTGGGAGAGCGCCTGAGGAGCTCCCGATCGCCGCAGACTCGAGTGCAAAGGAGGAACATGGCTTACCAGGTCATCAAGGTGGAGAAGAAGGAAGGCAACATCGCCGTTATCACCTTCAACCGTCCTGACAAGTACAATGCGGCAAACTCCCAGATCTTCCGCGAGCTTGAGGCCGCCGTCAAGGAGATGGACGCGGACCCCGAGGTCGGATGCATGATCCTGACGGGGCAGACGTTCGTCCACCCCAAGAAGGGCACCCCCTACCCGGTGTTCTCGGCGGGCGCGGATGTCGAGCAGTTCGCCAACGTGGGGAAGACCGAGGCCGGGTTCGAGTTCGTGAAGCTCTGCTTCCAGCCCTTCAAGGCGATCGAGCTCTCCGAGACCCCGGTCATCGCGGCGGTGAACGGCTCGGCCTTCGGCTTCGGCTTCGAGATATCGGGGGCCTGCGACATGACCTTCGCCGCGAAGAGCGCCCGGTTCGCGCTGAAGGAGATCAACCACGGCGCGCTGCCCGCCTGGGCGGTGACGCGCGGGCTTGAGAAGCTGGGGAAACAGGTGGTCGCCTACCTGACGATGTCGGCCGTGGAGCTCAGCCCGGACGAAGCGAAGCGGCTGGGGATAGTGCTCGACGTGTTCGAGGACGACGAGCTTCTGCCGAAGTGCGAGGATCTGGCCCGCAGGATCGCCACCAACAGCTACATGGCCAAGACGTTCATCAAGGGCGCTCTCAACCGGAACGCGATCGGCCACTATCAGGAGGCCGAGCGCATGATGCCGGCCATTTTCGCCACGGAGTTCATGCAGGGGGCCTTTTCCCGCTTCCTGAGTGGCGAGACCAGGGGCAAGAAGTAGGGAACGGCGGGGGGCCAGTCAACACGCCGATCGCCGGTGTCGGCTGAGAGGCGATGCAAAGGAGGGCCGCAGATGTTCGACGAGAAGACGCTACAGGAATGCCGGGAGCTTATGGAGCAGTACTCCAGGGCCCTCGCCGAGCGCTATCAGGGAAAGGACTTCACCTCGACCACGGGGTCGTCGGGGATACCGATCAAGCCCGTATACACGCCGCTGGATGTTGAGGACCTGGACTTCGGCAAGGACATCGGGGTCCCCGGATTCCCTCCCTTTCTAAGGAGCAACTACCCGATACACTACCAGTTCCAGCCGTGGATCAACCAGCCCGTGCACGGCTACGGCCTGCCGGAGCACACCCGCGAGCGGATGGATATGCTCGCGCAGGCCGGGATGGAGGGCTACTTCGGCGGCAGGGCCTACAACATAGTGTGCGACGTGCCCACGCACTTCGGGGTTGACCCTGACGACCCGGACGCACAGGGGTACATCGGCAAGGACGGCGTCACCTGCGCCACCTCCGATGACTTCGGCCGGATGCTCCACGACATCGACCTCACCAAGACCAACATAGTGCTCATCAACGGCGACACCCTGCCCTATCTGGCCCACTACATCGTCTACGCGGAGAGCCAGGGCCTGACCCCGGACCAGCTTCGGGGCAATACGATGAACTGGCAGTTCGGGGCCTGGTACGCGCCGAACCATTTGTGGGAGAGCGAAGGGGGCCTCAAGCTGGCCACCGACGTCATCTACTTCTGCAGCAAAGAGATGCCCAAGTGGAACCACACCAACATCCAGGGCCACGGCATGTCGGAGACCGGGGCCGACGCCGTCCACCAGATGGCCTACGGCATCGGCACGGCCATCGCCATCGCCGATTCCTGCGTGGCGGCGGGGCTCGATCCCGACTCGTTCATGCCCGGAATAGGGTTCCAGATAGCCCAGG
>CAZNMB010000294.1:0-3228 GCA_964574095.1 uncultured Dehalococcoidia bacterium | reverse complement strand
AGACGGTGCTCCTGGTTACCCACAACACGGCCATAGGGGACATCGCCGACCGGGTGATCCGGCTCCGCAGCGGCGAGGTGATCGAGGACAGGCGCAACAGCTCGCCCCTTGACCCCGAAGAGCTGAGGTGGTAGGGAGCGATGAAGAACGTACGGGGCATGCTCGGCCGGAAGCTTCAGCGCAAGCTCGTTCGGGACATCAGCGGCTCCAGGGGGCTGTTCCTCGCGGTCACCGCGGTCATCTTCCTTGGAGTGACATTCTTCGGCGCCACCTTCACCGGGTACCAGAACCTTAAGAGCTCCTACGACTACTCGTACGATGTGCTCAACTTCGCCGATTTCACCATCAAGGTCGTGGAGGCCCCGCCGGAGACGGCTGACGAGCTCAGGGCCATCGCGGGTGTGGAGGCGGTCACGGCGCGGGCGAACATCGACATGGCGCTCGTCCTCCCCGGCGACGAGGGGAAGCGGGTGCTGGCGCGCGTGATATCCCTGCCCTCCGATGGCCGCGCCGAGGTCAACGACGTCAAGATTGAGAGCGGCTCCTACTTCGAGGCGGGCGACGATGACGTGCTGCTGGTGGAGAAGAGCTTCGCCAAGCGCCACGGGCTGGAGCCGGGTGACAGCCTGGTCCTGAGGATGGAGGACCGAGAGGTCAGCTTCGGCGTCGCCGGAGTCGTCACCAGCCCCGAATACATCTGGCCCGCCAAGAGCCAGCAGGAGATACTCGTCTCCCCCGAGACCTTCGGCGTCGTCTTCGTGCCTGAGGGCGCGCTGCCGCGGCTCGTCGGCGACTCAATGGTCAATGAGTTCGCCTTCACAGTCAAGGAGGGAGCGGACCGCGATGCGGTGATTACGGCGGCGAAGGCCGTGCTCATGCCCTACGTGATCATGGATGTGGTTCCCAGCGAGGACCAGCCGAGCAACACCGCCGTCAAGATGGACTTGGAGGAGATGGGTGAGTTCGCCGAGATCTTCCCTCTCCTGTTCCTCATCGTGGGGGCGCTGGCGACATATATCTTCCTCACCAGGATCGTGCATAACCAGAGGGCGCAGATCGGGCTGATGAGGGCCATCGGCTACTCGCGCTCTCAGGTGCTGCGTCACTACCTCGGCTACGCGCTCATCATCGGTGTCGTCGGAGCCGTCGCGGGCACGATTGCGGGCTATCTCCTCTCGGAGGTGGTGACCAGGTTCTATGTGAGCATACTGGGGCTTCCCTACACGCAGATACAGGTGCAGTGGCTGGCGATAGAAGAGGGGATGGTCCTGGGCATCATCCCCTGTGCCATCGCCGGGTTGATTCCGGCGTACGCCGCCTCGCGCCTCAACCCGGCCGAGGCCATGCGCACGCCGGCCCCGGCCGCGGGCCGCCGCCTGCTCGTCGAGCGGCTCTTTCCCTTCCTCAAGCGCCTGTCGTTCACGTGGAAGATCCCTCTGCGCAACGTGTTCCGCAACCGGCGCCGCAGCTTGTACACCGTCGTCGGCGTGGCCTTCGGCGTCAGCCTGATACTGGTGTCGGCGGCGTTCATCGACTCCATCGGCTACTTCCTCGACCTCCAGTTTGACCGCATCCAGCGGTACGACGCCCTGGTCAACTTCTCGCCGACGCAGCCGCAGCCGGACACGGTGGCCGACGAGGTGAGGGCCTGGGATGGCGTCGAGAGCGCCGAGCCGATCCTGCAGGTCCCCGTCAGGCTGCTGCGCCGGGACGACGGCTACTCGACCATGATGATCGGCCTCGCGCCGGGGTCGCAGTTGTACGGCCTGTACTCCTCCTCATCCGGGGACAGCGTGGACGTCAGCGATCAGGGCATCCTTCTCGGCAGCGCGCTGCAGAAGACGCTGGACACGTACGTGGGCGACGTCATCACGGTGGTGTCCCCGTATGAGGTGAGGCAGCTCGTGGTCGCCGGCTTCGTGCAGCAGCCGATGGGCAGCTTCGCCTTCATCAGCCTGGAGCGCGCCCAGGAGTTCCTGGGGGGGCAGCCGGTGATCAGCGGGGTCATGCTGGACGCAGCGCCCGACGGGCTGGGCACGATAAGGGAACAGGCCTACGCCCTTCCGGGCACGGCGTCGGTGGAGGTGACCAGCGAGAGCAGCGATCGCGTGTTCGAGCAGATGGGGTTCATCCGCAACATGATGTGGATAATGCTGGCCTTCGGCGCCGTGCTGGCGCTGGCCATCGTCTTCACCACCGTCACGGTGAACATCCTGGAGCGGCGCCGCGAGATCGCCACGATGCGCACGCTGGGGCAGGGCAAGGGCAGAACGGCGTCCATGATAACCGTGGAGAACCTGCTCCTCGGCCTCATCGGCTTGATTCCCGGCCTGCCTCTGGGCTACCTTCTGTCGGTCTACCTGTTCCGGCTGTTCCATACCGAGGCCATGACCTTCTATCTCTGGATCCTTCCCACCACGTACGTCTGGACGGCGGCGCTGGTGATGGCGATCATGCTCGTGTCCCAGGTCCCCGGAATCCGCCACATCAACCGGCTCGACCTGGCGCGCGTGATCAAGGAACAGTCCACGTAGGGACGCGATGGCTAGGGAGGGTGCGGCCATCGTTGTCGAGCTGACCCCCGGCGCGCTGCGATCAGTGAGCGGGCTGGTGCGGTACCGGCCCGAGTTCGGGGGATCGTGATCGCAGTGTACTGGTACACTGGTGCACGGGTTACTTGAGCCCGTGCTTGGCGATGCGGCGAATGGTTGCGGCGGGTATGGCGACTCCCTTGAGCATGGCCCCGAGATAACCCCACCTCCGCCAGAGCCGCCGGGAGCGCTTGAGCTCCCGCTGTATGTACTCGATCTCCTGGTCCGAGAGCTCGCCCGCCCAGCCGGGCTGGAGCAGCCTCGGGTCCAGCCTGTCGCCCGGGGCGGGAGCTGTGCCCCTGTCTCCGGTCGTCCGCCGGTCTCCTCGCCCGCTCATGATGCAGACTATAACCGACTTCCCCAGCGACCTCAAGCGCCGGGGATCGGGCCTCTCCCCCGGCAGCGCCGCGGCGCGCGAGCGGCAGGGGGAGAATGATGTATAATACTCTGCTGGCGCGCCCGCACGGGGCCTGGAGACACGGACAAGGAGGAGTGATTGCCGGCTGAAGAGGGGATTCTGGCTTCCATCGAGTTTCAGATGAGCCTGCTGCTGTTCGTGGCCCTGGCAGGCTATTTGATTGCCTACAAGATCAACCAGTACGCCGTGGTGGGCATTATCCTCGCCGGCATCGTGGTG
>CAZNMB010000293.1:0-3243 GCA_964574095.1 uncultured Dehalococcoidia bacterium | reverse complement strand
ATAAAAGCTAAATTATTGTACTCCATATCAAGAAGCAACAGATATGTTAGAGTAGTTACATTAAGATTCGAGAAATTATTATGAGCAAGTTCCAGAGTCCTTAATTTGGTCATGTTGTCTAACCCGGTAATGCCAGTTAATTCATTGTACGAAAGAGATAAAGTATGTAGGGACGGAAGGTTAGAAACGTTCGTACTTGTCAGGTGATTTAATGAACCGTAAACATCCATAAGGTTGGGAAGATTCGATATCTGCAAGCTGGTAAGGTTGTTATTTTGGCAGTTTATAGATACCAGCTTGGAACAATTATTTACATCAATACCTGTAAGATAATTGCCCTGAATAGAGAGACGTTCGAGATTATTCATGTAGTCCAGGTCAATAGAAGTTAAATGGTTACTTGATAGAGTGGTTACAACCAGTTGGTCAATGGTACCAAAATTTATTTCCTGGATTAAGTTGTTGTAACCATACAATTCATTCAGATTGTTCTGGGTTGAGAGATCAAGCTTTGTTAATAAGCCATTTTCACAGCTTAATTTGGTAAGTGAAGAAGAACCGGTTATATCCAATAAAGTATTGTAATTATTTGAGGCATTCAGAAATTCCATAGCCGGTAACCCTCCAGCATACAAGTTTCCGGTTAATTGTTTATCGTCTATTTCAAGTTCAAGTACACGTTTTGGGGGAACATCTGTCCAGGTAACACCCTCCCATGTCCCGGGATCGGGATTGTTTAGCCAATCCAGTTGATTATAGGAGTCGTTGAACTGATCAATGTCCAACAAGACATTGATATCATCCTGTGCATATTCAGAAGGGTATACCGTAAAAGTAAGCGTATCGCTCCACTCGGAAGCTCCACCTCCTGTAATAATTGCATCACCAAACCCGATCAGACCGTTACAGTGCATCCACTCGGTATTAGAACCTCCGCCACATTCACCGTAGTCGTAGGCTGCCGTGTTATACGACTGATCTTCTGCCTGACGGATCTCTCCATTTACTATAATATAATCTACAACTACATCCGAATTGCTCTGGTCATTGTCAAATTCTACGGTAATGCTGCCATTGTCAATAAATGTAGCTGTATAATTCTTAAAATCAGTGGTTAAATTGTAGTTTGCAACTACGTTACCATTGATCCGCAGGTTTATATGTTCACCTCCCAGGGTGCCCCGTGCACGTACCGTGATATTGTTCCTGTATATCTCGTCAAAGCCTATGGAACCGTTACAGTGCATCCATTCGGTATAGGAACCTCCGCCACACTGGCCGTTTGCATAAGCTGCCGTGTTGTACGACTGATCTTCTGCCTGACGGATATCCCCGTTTATCTCTACATAGTCCACTACTACATCCCTGTCACCCTGGTCATTATCATATTCAACGGTAATTCCTCCTGTCTGAAGGGTATTGAAAGTTTGGGACTGAAAGCCGGTTGTAAGATTAACACTACCTATGATATTGTCATTTACTTTCACATTAATATGTTCCTGGCCGGTTATCCCTCTTGCACGTACCGTTATGGTATTCACTCCATCACAGATGCTCCTTACCTGTGCTTCATAGGTTGTAGCCGGGGAAAGGTTGAAAATATCTTCCCACGTAATATTGTCCCCGGGTTTGTCCGGTGATTGCTGATAGGTCCATGAACCTCCTTCCTCTCGGTACCTGATCTCAAAGTCACTATTATTCCCCCGTAGCCATGCCAACGTGGTATAGGCTGTGCCCAACTGACGGACATGCAAACTATCGGGAATACTGGTTATGCAACCGCCACAGGTAATGCTAAAATCTTTTTTTGACATGGCATAAAAAATATTATTGACCGCTTCGATCTTGAGCCTGCACCTTGGCGATGAAACATTAACGGGAACGGTAATATTTTCGCTTCCGTCATTAGGTGTATTGGTGCTCAATATATAAGGGAAGGTCTGTCCCCCGTCGATAGACAGGCTGATTTTTACATTCTGGCAACTGACAGGCGGGGCATTGGTACCGGCTACATTCCATGTCACAGGTTGAGAAGAGCCGGCATACCAATTATATGGGACAAAAGAGGGAGAAAACTCGAAAGGCCCTGAATTGCCATCTACGGTTACTTTCATGGAATCAAATTCAATACGGCCACCCCCGGGATGGTTGTCCCTTACTGTTAATACAAAATTCAGTTTCCGCGATACGGAAGGAAGCACCTCAAATAAATAGGGCCCATCACTAATGACTGTCTGAAGGTTGGGCAACAGCCTGACAGGTGAATTGGATGGGGGATACGAGCGGAACATAGGGCCGCTTGTTTTAATCGCGGGAGGATAATTGTGATCCAGGTTTCTTCGATCTACTAAATCATCGAAATTTTGGATCTGTGGATCGTTCTGTTCCCATGTATAGGTTACCTGATCTCCGTTAGGATCAGACCCCTGTCCCGTCAGCACAAAGGGCGTTGATTTCGGAATTGTGTAATCAGGGCCGGCATTGGCCGTTGGGGCCGAATTACCCAGGTTAGTGAAAGTACCGCACGAGAGGGTATAAATATAACCGGTAATCTGCCGTATACTTACCTGGTTGAAATAAGGATCAGGGGCCGGCTCTACGCTGGGCGGGCATATTCCTGCGTACGACATAATGGTACTGCCACTTCCGGGTTCTACCTCAGACATATAATTTCCGGTGGCACATTCGACTGATGACTGGGTATGGAAAGCACCCATCTGGTGCCCCATTTCATGGGCTACTATTATTGCATAGTATGAACCGTGGGGCTCACTGGCAAATGTATAAGCAAGACCCTTATTTTCCGAACAGATGCATCCGATACATCCGGCGTTACCTTCATGGGAATCAGTAAAACTAAATTTGCCGAAAGTATGCCCGATATCATAATTGCCGTATCCGATACTATCATCAATAATTTCCTGAAAAGACTCTACCGAGGGAAGCAGAAAATCGCCAAAAAAGAGAATTTTATCATTATTTGGGACCAGTTGAAGCCTAACAGATAATTCGCGTTCGAATATTGCATTTACTAAAGTAAGGGTACTGTTGATTGCAGCCAGGATATTGGCCCGTTTTTGCTGGTCGCTTCCCCCGCCGGCAAAATAGTCTCCATATAATGTGTCTGTAAGTATTGCAGTCCGGTATGTTCGAAAGTTAGGGTCCGTTGCTTTAGTGCGACCATGGTGGTCCGGGGCCATACATGCCGATCCTACTTTTTGCCCTAACTCAGAAGTTTGACAT
>CAZNMB010000292.1:0-3251 GCA_964574095.1 uncultured Dehalococcoidia bacterium | reverse complement strand
AGGGTCCACACCACTGCTTCCTGCATCGAGACATCGACGTGCTGCCCTTCCCCCGAGACCTCCCGGTGGTACAGCGCGGCCAGCGTGCCGCTGGCCGCGTGGTTGGCCGCGTGAAGGTAGGAGAGGGGAACGCCGATACGGCATGGCGGCCTGTCGTCATCACCGGTAATGTAGGCCTGCCCCCCCAGGGCGCCCCCGATCAGGTCGGGGCCTTTCCAGTCCCGGTACGGGCCCGTCTGGCCGAAGGGGGAGATTGAGGTCATGACTATGCCGGGACCGATCTCGCTGAGCGCGTCGTACCCCAGGCCCAGGCCTTCCATGTACCCCGGCGGGAAGGACTCGATAACGGCGTCGGCTGTGCCCGCCAGCCTGCGGAAGACCGCCCTGCCGTCGGCGGTCTCCAAGTTCAGAGTTATTCCCCTCTTGCTCGTGTTGAAGGCCCACCAGTGGAGGCTCTTCTCCGGGTCCGGGACATCATTGTAGTAGGGTCCGGCGCTGCGGGAAGGGTCTCCCCCCGGCGGCTCGATCTTGATGACGTCCGCCCCGAGGTCGGCAAGCACCTTGCCGCAATAGGCGCACGTGTCACCGGCGAGGTCGAGGACCCGGTAGTCACTCAGCATGCTCTTGCGCTTGTCAGTGCCCGCCATCGAACGCTCTCCCTGCGGGTCCGTCGAGTGGGCCACCCCGACGATGATCTTGGGGGTGGCCTTGGGGTTTCAGGGATTATAGCATCTTCCGGTGAGTTTGCAAGGGACGCGCGGGTGAGGTTCTTCCCGGGTGCGGTTGGCGACCCGCTGTTCGATCATCCCGGCATTCTCAAGAGAACAGGGCCTGAACCGTTCGCCCCGGGTCTGTCGATCACGGGCAGGATGCCCGTGCCACCTCCTGTCACTATCACAGCCAGCGCTACCATAACCCTTCGCAGCCCGGCCTGCGGAATCTGCTCGCTGTCAGGAGCAAGACAGGCAATATGCGGGCCATTCGCCGGTCATCATGCCAGTGCTGCCGTCTCCAACTCCTCCAGGAACGAAGCACGCCCTTTCCAGTATCTCTCTCTCTCGACAAGCATCGCCGTTGCCTGCCCCGCTCCCCCTGGTATGGATGCCACCCCGTATCTGGCCTTGCGACGGTTCATCTCGTGGGCCATGGTCCCAAGCAGCCATATCCCGCTTGCCCCCACCGGGTGGCCGATGGCGCAGGCGCCACCGTTGACGTTCACCCTCTCCGGGTCGAGGCCCAGGTCCTTAATCAGGACCAGGGGGACTACCGCGAAGGCCTCGTTTGTCTCCCAGAGGTCTATGTCGCCCGCCGAGAGTCCTGCCCTCTCCAGAGCCTTCTTGGATACCGGGCAGACTCCGTAGGGCGCAATCCCGGGCTCGATCCCTGACCATGCCATCGACCTTATGGTGACCATCGGCTTCAAGCCCAGCTCCCTGGCTTTCTCCTTGGACATGAACATTGCCGCAGCAGCGCCATCAGTCTCTTTTGAACAACTGGCGGCGTTCAATCTTCCATCTGACCTGTAGACTGGCGGCAGGGAGCGTATCTTCTCGATAGTCGAATCAGCTTTCACACATTGGTCGTAGTCAAAGATCTCAGATCCTCCATCAGGCAGCTTCATCTCAACAGGGATCATCTGGCACTTGAGTCTGCCTTCCCTCTGAGCAGCAGCAGCCCTGAAGTTGCACCTCAGGGCCCACTGGTCCAACTCCTCCTTGCAGATGTCATACATCTCAGCCACATGCTCGGCGGCGAGGCCGAGACCGAGGATATCGGATGGGTCAATCCTGTCGAATATCTTGGGATTAGCCTGCCAGCGTGCGGCGTGTTCCCTCGCAAGCTCCCAAAGATCCGAATCCGGAAGGATTACAGGATTGCCAAAATGGGATAGACTCTCCAGCCCGCCGGAGATGATGATGTCTGCCTGGCCTGACTGAATAGCCATTGCAGCAAACTGGGCACCCGCCATACTGGAACAACAGGCCCTATCAACACTTATGCCTGCAACCTCAAAAGGAAAACCGGCCGCCAGAGAGATGTCCCTGGCGACATTTGCCTGCTCCCCGATCTGGGTTGGGGTGCCGATGATAATGTCATCGATTGAAGCAGGGTCTACCCCTGTTCGTTTCATCAACGCCTGAGCAGCGATGATACCAAGGTCGTCCGAGCGAACATTTGCAAAGAATCCCGGCCTCTTCTTGCTTGCCCGACCGAAGGGCGTTCGCACGAAATCTACTATCACCGCTTCTCTTAGTCTGGCCATTTCCTCACTCCTCTCGGTTTTCGTTCTGCCTTACGTAATCAAGTGAAGAAGAACATGTGCCCAAATGCTCAGCCCTCGTGCATCCTTACACGGCTTCGAGTAGCTCGGCCCTCACGCCCGGAGGTGAGAACGCAAACAGTCCGGGAAGAGACTCATAGGTCACCTCATGGCGCCATGCTCCTGCTTCAGCTCCCCATCGCTTCAGTTCAGTATTATTCGGGCCCCAGGTCGGCGACTTCAGAGCCGGTCCTTGAGGCTGCGGCGGAGGATGGCCCCGCGCCAGCTTCCCGCGGCGGCGCGCATCTCCATCATCCGGGGGATGTAGCGGCTGACCAGCAGCGCCAGCATGATCACCGTGTAGGCCGTGAGTTCGGTCGAGTCGTACAGCCGCCACGCCATTATCGGGACGGTGAACAGCGCCGCGCCGTAGGCGAGGGTGGTGGAGCGGCTCACGATCAGGAGCACGAGGAACAGGCCGAAGTAGTACGGGATGCCCTGCGGCATGAGGAAAGCGAGACCGCCCAGACAGGCCCCGGCCCCCTTGCCCCCGCGGAACTTGAGGAACAGGGGGAAGGCGTGCCCCAGCACCACGACGCCGCCGGCCGCGAGCTGGACCGTGAACGAGGCTCCCAGCCAGCGGGCGAGCACGACCGCCAGGGTGCCCTTGCCCACGTCCACGCAGAAAACCAGCAGGCCCTCCGGTATCCCGATCTCGTAGAGCACATTGGTCGCGCCCATGTTCTTGCTGCCCACCTCCCGGATATCGATCCCCTTTCTCAGGCGCGCGACGATGTAGGCCGCAGGGAATGATCCTATGAGGTAGGCCGAGATCACGGCGACGGCTATGGTGGATGCGTCGTTGTCCATGGTCCGGGGGGACAGCGCCGGCCCCGCCGTTACTATAGCTGCATTCCCCCCGTACATCAACGCAGGGCAGGATGGCGCGCCGGTCTGCGTTCGTTGACAGTTATGCTAGAATGATAGGCAA
>CAZNMB010000291.1:0-3253 GCA_964574095.1 uncultured Dehalococcoidia bacterium | reverse complement strand
GGCGGATGGCCTGGTCGCCAAGGGACTGGCCGAATTTCAGCCGGTAACCGTCAGCGAGAATTCAGGGGCCAGGATTATGAAGCGCCACGCACAATGTAAAATTTTAGCCGCGACGCCTGCGGTGCGGATGTTTAGCCGCTTCCCCTCAAGCCTCACGCCTGCCCTTTATAATCCTGCAGCATAATTTTGTGCTTGATGAAAATGGGGGTGTGTGGTATGGTTGCGGCAGTTATGGGTGTCACTTTGGAAGGAATTAAGTATGGTGTCCCCCTAACCATAAGTATGGTGTCCCCCTAACCATAAAGTGAATATAGCTATTCTCAAAAGTCTTTTCCTTGAAAGTCATTGCGAGGCGCGAAGCGCCGTGGCAATCTCAAGATGGGATTGCCACGCTCCGTTCCACTCCGCTCGCAATCAGACTGTGTCGCAATAGTGTTTCACGCACTCCTTATGACCCTGTTCTCTCATTTTTCAGTTTCATAAGGCAGCCTTTCGTCGCGAACCCGGCAGCCTGCCTGATAAAACCCTTCAAATCGAGCGCTCTTTCCTCTTGCGCGGACTCCTTCCTACTACCTCACGCATAATTCAGCGCCGGAATCTTCCTGAGTTTCGCTATCAGCCCCTCGACTCCAAGGATTGTTATCATCCTCGCCATGTTGAAACACGTCGAAAGCAGCGACATCTCCGACTTCACACCTTCAAGGCCACGCAAGAGGAAACCGTCCACACCCAAGTTTCGCTTCATGTGGCCGAACGGCAACTCCACCTTCTCCTTGCGAAGTTTGTATATCTCCTGTGAGTCCGACTTGAGATACTCCGCCTCGAGCAGTAGCCGTGTGTCCTCATTGTTTAACCGCAACACCTTACGGCCATTCTTCGAAGTCGTGCAGCCGCCAAAGAACCGGCAACTCCTGCAAGATGCGCCTGAGGCCTGGTAGTTCCTGCAGCGCTTCTTCTTGTTCTCACCGCAGTAATTCAATACTTCGCCTGCCGGGCAAACATAACAATCGTTTTCACGGTCATACTTGAAATTCCGCCTGTCAAACTCCTTAACCTCGCCCTTCGCAGCCTGCCGCTGCGAGGGGACTACAACCTTGATCTCCTGGTCCGCTACCTTCTTTAGCTCATCCGTCGTCGCGTACCCCGAATCGGCGCCGGCCGCATCGCATTTCTTCTCCAGCGTCTCATTGGCCTTCTCTATCTGAGCTGCAAACTGGTTCAGGTCGTTATTCTCGTTCACGACGTCGCTGCTTACTATCAGGCCGTTCTTCTCGTCCGCGACAATCTGGCCGTTGTAACCCGCATGCGAACCCTGAAGGCTGTTGATTCGCGTGCATTCGCAGTCCACCGTGTCTACTGACTTCTCTCCACTCTCCTCAAGCTCGTTCAGGATGTCCTTGACTTTCTTCTTGAGCTTCTTCTTGTCTTTTAACTCCTTATCCATCGACACAAGAGAAGGAGCGCCATCTTCGGCTTCGTCCGCAGTCTCGCACTCACAGAGGATTTCTTCAATCCTCTTGTCAATCTTCTTAAGCGCCCTTTCACACTTCTCCTTGTCCCACGTGTTCTTGATGGAAGCGTTCGCCCGTATCTTCGTCCCATCCACAAAAAGCGTGTTGCCCGCAATCAGGTCGAGCCTGATGCACAATCGGGCGCACTGCTTGAGAACTTCTTTCAGCGCCTTCTTGTTATTCCGCCTGAACTCGGCTATCGTCTTGAAGTCCGGCTTGAGACCGCCTGTCAGCCAGATGAAAGAGAGATTGTAGTTCACTTCCCTTTCCAGCTTGCGTGAACTGCGAACGCCGTATGAGTACCCGTAAATTAGGAGCTTCCGCATCGCTTTCGGGTCGTAGCTCGGATTGCCGATTCTGTCGGGATCGACCTGGATGCCGAGCTTCTCAAAGTCCAGCGCTTCGACGAATGCGTCATACGCTCGAACTGGCGCGTCTTGGGCCACGTACTCCTCTACGCTCGGAGGAAGTAGAGTCATCTGATTTCTGTCACCATACCGATATGCCATGATCCTGCCTCTCCTTCAAGTCCTGCTACATACATCATAACATATCTGTCAAGTAACAAAATAATTGCGACACAATCTGATTGACCGGGGAGAAAGCGAAACTATTCTCGACATGGAACGGGAAAACCGGAGTATCCGGTTTCAGCTTCAGATCGTTCCTGATGAAATATACGGGATGAAATGTATAACTTTTTACATCTTATTTGATATGGTATAATTCAATGAGAGGGAGTTTCGAATCACATACAGGAAAAAGGTGATGCCATGTTAAAACAGGTTATGGTTGCAGTATTTCTGCTGATTATATGCGGCGGGTACCTGCTGGCTGATGACGCGGATGTTTACGAGAGTAAATCGCACGGTTTCAAGTTCAAACGGCCCAACGCCACCTGGACTTTCAGCGAGAAATTGACTGAGGGCGGGAAGACGCTTACAGTTGGCATTGTCAGTGCCGACCAGAAAGCTTCGGCTCACGTATATGCTTCGACAATGACCGAAGAAGTGGCTCCCTCCGCCTACCGGGACAGCAGGTTCGATGCACTGCTGAAGGATGCGCGCTACTCGGATGTAAAGAAAGAGCAGGGGAAACTTGCGGAGCAGGATTCGCCGGGGCTGAGCCTTAACTCCAGGAACCAGGCCGGGGTCGAGCTGCGCCTGCACCAGTACTTCGTTGCGAAAGATGGCAAGTTTTATTGCGTGCAGTTCACAGCGCTGAAGAAGGAGTTTGCTAATTACTCGGCCGTGTTCGCGCAGGTGATGAAATCGTTTGAATTCGTGTCCGTTTCCAAAAGCGCCCCGAAAGGCTCGACAGCGCCTGCCGCCCGCTGCGGGAGCGAGGTCGAGTGGCACACGAGCTGGGATGCCGCGTCGAAGCTCGCCCAGAAGGAGCGCAAGCTTGTCCTGGTGACGGTGCAGTATTATTCCGGTTTTACTCTTCAGAACGTGGACTTCGCCAGAATCGGGCCGTTCATGGATACAGACTTTGTCGAGCTTGCGAAAGAAAGGTTTGTCATCCTGCAGCTTTCCAAAGCTGCGGATGCGCCGTTCAGGTCCGGGCGCCTGTATGGAATGGGTCCTTCAACTTTCGGCAAGGCGATCCTGTTTGTCACGCCTGACGGAAAGGTCGTCGGAGATGCGTTCAGCTTTGATTCTTTCTATCTTTATGATTACGCGCTTAAGGTTCTCGGCGAAAACCCGGAGTTTACGGGCGCTCCCGTGCCGGAGAAAGGAAAG
>CAZNMB010000290.1:0-3265 GCA_964574095.1 uncultured Dehalococcoidia bacterium | reverse complement strand
TTCTGTGCTATCGGCGCGCCCTTCTTCATCCGCTCCGCCAGCTTCATGGTCTCGTCCATCAACTGCTCGTGCGGGACCACCCTGTTGACCAGGCCGACTTCCTTGGCCTCCTGCGCCGAGAAGGTGGTACCGGTGAGCGCCATGTACGCTATTACACGCTTGCCCAGGAGTTCCGCGCCCCGAAGCAGCGTCTCGATCGGCACCTGCCCCCAGTTGACCTCCTTTGTGCCGAACTTCGCCTGGTCGGAAGCGATGACTACGTCACAGGCCAGCGTGATGCCGGTGCCGAATCCGAACGCGTAGCCGTTGACCGCCGCGATCACCGGCTTGGGCAGGTACTCGAAATGCATGAACGGACGTGCCACGTTCTCGATGAACTCAATGCCATTGATGACCTTGTCGAACTCGAACCTCTCCACGTCGGCCCCCGCGCTGAATGCCTTCCCCTTGCCGGTGAGAACGACCACCCTGATGTCATCATCATTCTCGATATCCGTCAGGGCCGTGTCCAGGTCGCGGAACACCGTCGGGCTCGCCGCGTTCATCTTGTCGGGCCGGTTGAAAGTGATGGTCGCTATCTGGTCCTTCTTCTCCAGCAGAATGGTCTCGAACTCCATTGGTCGTTCCCCTTTCCTCAACGTTTGCCCAACGCCGTGCTGCGAGACCGGCCCTCCAGCATCGCGGCACCGCGGACGGGCCCGCAGGCTCTAGGCGTAGCCGATCGCCTCGAGTTCCTTCTGCAGCATCTCGTTCAGGTAGCCCAGCCTTTCCTTGCCCGGCTTGAAGTCGAACGCCAGCGTCCCGTACGGATCGACCTCTTCCCTGAGCAGCCGGATCTGCTCCACCGTGGGCTCCTCCGTCTGCGGTATGTTCTTGGGCACCTCCAGTTCAAACCCGGTGTTCTCAACCACCTGTTCGGCGGTGACGCCCGGGTGCAGGGAGTCTATCCGGAACGGCCTGGCCTTCTTGTCCTTGGTGATGACCGTGAGGTTGGTGATGTACCTGATTGGACCTGGCCTGTACCCTGACTTGATACGTTCCTCCGCGTCGATGACGTACCGGGTGCCGGTGATCACGTCAACCTTGGGAACGAACGTCATCTTGGAGTGGTTCGGGAAGTAGCCGATCATCTTGCGGTGCATCTTGATGACCTCGGGAGCACCGGCGCCTCCCGGGCCCCTGAGCTTCGGGCTGTCGTACTGGCCCACGACCGACAGGTTGATGTTGCCGTACTGGTCCGCCTGAATGCTGGAGATGGCCTCGACATCCCCCCGTCCTTTCAGGTGAACGGAGTTCAGGTCCTCCAGCATGGTCCACATGCATGCCGCTCCCCTCGTGGCCGACGACTCGGCGCGGACGAAGGATAGCTGGAACGGCCTGAAGCCCACCGCCGCGTAGGCCAGGAGTGTGCTGTTGGGAGCATGTGTTATCTTCGCCAGGATGTAGCTTGCGTAAGCAAGAGGAGTGAACGAGCCCAGCACGATGACGTCGCCGTCCTCGATCTCCCTCGCCAGGGTGACGCACATCAGTTCGCCGACCGAGTAGTCCTTGGCGTACCGTGTCATAGGAACTTCACCTCCCGAGCTAGTCTGCGTAGGATAGCGGCCTGCCTCATGCCGCCAATGGCTTCGAGGTACTCCCACTCGGGTTTCATCACGTACTCGTCCAGGTACTGCTTGAAGGCATCCGGGCTGCTCGCCGCCTGCATGTACTTCATGATGTGCCATGGATCGAAAACGTAGTCCGGCGCGCACGCGCAGGGGTGTGCACCCAGGGGGGCTTCTATGACCATGTCAACCTGGAAGCCCGGCACCTTGGTCTTGTAGGGGTCTCTGCGAATCTCGTCGGAGCTGACGATCGCCTCCGCCGAGACAATCCGCTTCTTCGCGGCCCGCATCATCTCCACGTCGCTGCCGGAGGTACCCTCGATCTGCACGTTGCCCGTGCGGTCGGCCCTGGTCGCATGGATAATGGCCACGTCGGGCACGATGGCGGCGGCCGCAATCAGCAGCTCTCCCGTGAATGGGCAGTTGATCTCCTTGTAGAACTGCGGCCTGTACTTGACGAGGTCCGAGCCGAAGGGGCCCCTGTACGGCAGAAACGGCACGTTTCTGCCTCCCGCCTCAAGCCCGATGATCACTGCCAGACCGGTGATCTCGTCGTAGGGCAGGCCCTCCTTCTCGATCGCCCTGCGGAAGTTCGGCGCCAGGCCGAACGCTTCCATGCTGACGAACGAGAACATGAGCCGGCCCAGGGCTCCCGCGCCCACCAGTGTGTCGATGTCGATGCTCCCGACGACCGTTATCGCCGTCAGGTTCTTGATGCCGGCCCGAATGATCTCGCGAATGATCGCCATCGGATGGCCTCCGAGCCACGAGCCGCCGATGGCAACCTTGTCCCCATCCTTAATGATCCCGGTGATGTCGCTGAGCTTGGCAACCTTGCTGTCTGCGGCCATGCATCGCTCCTTTCCAGTCTAGAGAGGCTCAACGAGGTTCAGTGTAGGGAGGGCAAAGCGGGGGCTGTCCGAGGTCGATAGCTGCGGCGAATAATCGAGGATAGCCTGTCATCCTGGAGATTGCACCGGCCCATGTGAAGTCTCGTGGAGGAACACGCTGGTCGCGAGTATTCTAGCAGAGTGGGGAGAAGACTGTCAACAAAACGCATGACACCCCCTCAAGAAATGCAGAGCCGCAGCATCAGGTGAGTACCATGCCCCGATGTGGTGCTTTGTTGACACCGCGCGCCGCCGTGCTTTACCATTCCTGTGCACGTCTCCCCGGTGGGCAACCTGTTGACGTGACCGGCGCCGGGCCCTCCCGGCCAAGACACAGAGAGGACGGATGATATGGCAGGGATAGTCTCCTACGGTGCGTACGTGCCACTTCTAAGGATCGACCGCAAGACGATCTCCTCGGCCATCGGCTGGCTGGGCACCGCTCCCCGCGTCCCCGGGGAGAAGGCCGTCGCCAACCACGACGAGGACAGCCTCACCCTTGCGGTGGCCGCCGCCGCGGATTGCCTGAAGGGATTCGAGCGGGCGAGTGTGGACCAGCTGTACCTCGCCTCGACGACGTTGCCGTACCGGGAGCGACAGGGGGCGGCGACCGCCGGCACTGCCCTGGACCTCCGGCCCGACGTCAGGGCTGCCGATTTCGCCAATTCCCTCAAGGCTGGCACGACGGCGCTGCTGGCCGCGTTCGATGCGGTGAAGGCCGGTTCGGCGAAGAACGTGCTCGCGTGTGCATCCGACTGCCGGCAGGGC
>CAZNMB010000289.1:0-3270 GCA_964574095.1 uncultured Dehalococcoidia bacterium | reverse complement strand
TGTCGTCAACATGCGGGACATCACCGAGCGCAAGGAGGCTGAGAAGGCTCTGCGGGAATCGGAACTGCAGTATTCGCTGCTCGTTGACAACCTCGCCGACGCGGTCTTCAGGTACAAGGACGGCGTGCTCGTCTGGGGCAACGACAGAATACAGGAGATGCTGGGGTACGAGAGAGACGAGGTTATCGGCACCGATGTGAACCTTCTGGTGCCGGACGACGAGGACATTCCTGAGCTGATGACAAGGGTCATGTCTGACCTGCAGACGAAAGGGTATTTCCGGGGCGGCACAAGGGCGAAGAGGAAGAATGGCGAAGTCGTAGATATTGAGTACACCGCCGCGCAGGTACCGGGGAGCGACCCCCTCGAGCTTGTCGGAGTCGCTCGCGACGTCACGGAGCGGAAACGGGTTGAGGAGGAGTTGCGGCGAAGCGAAGCGAAGTTCAGGCAGATCTTCAACAGCGTGAACGACCTGATAGCTCTCACGGACTCCGGTGGCGTCATTACCGACGTGAATGACAAGACCGAGGCGATACTGGGGCGCGCGCCCGAGGAGGTCAGGGGGCGTTCCGTGCTGGAGCTTGACGTCTTCGACCCCGACCATCTCGCGAAGATGGCTGAGATGCTGCAGGCTGCCGCCACGGCCCAGTCGAGCCTGAACCCCCTTCTTGAACTCCAGGTCAAACACAAAGACGGGCACCTCATTCCTGTGGAAGTGAGCAACAGCACGATGACTTCTGCGGACGGTAGGTTCGAGGGTTTCATCGGCGTGATAAGGGATATCTCCGAGCGCAAGAGGGCTGAGGAGGCGTTGCGGCGAAGCGAAGCGAAGTTCAGGCAGATCTTCAACAGCGTGAACGACGAGATAGTCCTCGTGGACACCGGTGGCGTGGTTCTCGACGTGAATGACAAGGCCGAGGTGATACTGGGCCATACGCCCGAGGAGGTCAGGGGGCATTCCGTGCTGGAGCTCGGTATCTTCGAGCCCGACCAGCTCGCGAAGGTGTCTGAGCTGATTGGGGCTGCCGCCTCGGCGCAGTCGAGTCTGGTTCCCTTTCTGGAACTGCAGGTCAAACACAAAGACGGGCACCTCGTTCCCGTGGAAGTGAGCAGCAGCACGATGACCTCCGCGGAGGGTGAGATCGAGGGTTTCCTCGGCGTGATAAGGGATATCTCCGAGCGCAAGGAGGCTGAGGAAGAGCGGGGACGGCTGACGGCGGAGATTGCCGACAAGAACAGGGAGCTGGAGCACATCGTGTATGTCTCGTCACATGATCTGCGATCGCCGCTGGTCAACATACAGGGGTTCAGCAAGGAACTGAACTACTCCCTGCAGGAGATGGTGTCCATCCTGCAGCACGAAGAGATCTCGCAGGAGGTGCGGGACAAGCTGTCGCCAATCGTCCAGACGGACATCGCCGACTCTCTCACGTACATCCAGGCGAGCGTGCTCAAGATGGATTCCCTGCTCGCCGGCCTGCTGCGCCTGTCGCGGCTGGGCCGCGCGGCACTCAACTTCGAGACGCTGGATATCGCCGGGATGGTCTCGGAAATCGTGAAGGGGAACGAGTACCGGATCAAGTCGGCCAGAGTAACGGTCGAGGCCGGCGATCTGCCGCCCTGCACGGGTGACAGCGTGCAGATCAACCAGGTCTTCTCCAATCTCGTGGACAATGCCCTGAAGTACCTGGACCACGGAAGGCCGGGGACGATACGCATTACGGGACGGTCGGAGGGAGACCGGAGCGTCTATTGCGTTGAGGACAACGGCATCGGGATCGCCGATGAGGACCGGGAGAAGATATTCGAGATATTCAAGCAGCTCAAGCCGGGGACGAGCACGGGAGAGGGGCTGGGGCTTGCGGTGGTGAAGAAGATTCTAGGCCGGAACGACGGCCGGATGTGGGTTGAGTCCGAGCCCGGCGTCGGCAGCAGGTTCTTCGTTTCGCTGCCGGGCGCCCGGGAGAACGAATAGGGAGGGAAGGAATCGTGACGACGAAGGAGCTGGTCATACTGATCGCTGAGGACGATGCGGGACACGCCAGTCTGATTCAGAAGAACCTGAGGAGAGCGGGAATAAGCAACAAGATCATCCATTTCAAGGACGGGCAGGAAGCTCTCGACTTCCTCTTTCGCAGGACCGAGGAGCCCCGGATGGTCAGCGGTACGCCCTACATGATGCTGCTGGATATCAATATGCCCGGGGTGGATGGGGTGGAGGTACTGAGGCAGGTCAAAGGGGACGAGGAGCTGAAAAAGATACCGGTGGTGATGCTGACCACGACGGATGATCCTCGGGAAGTGGAGCGGTGTCACATGCTCGGTGCCAGCAACTACGTTACCAAGCCGGTGGAGTATGACCGCTTCGCGGAGGCCATCCAGAAGCTCGGCCTCTTCATCGCGGTGGTGTCAGTACCCGGCGTCGATGGGGAAACACGGCATGTCGCAGGATGACGCGGGGCTGCAGCCGACAGTCCTCGTGGTCGAAGACGACCAGGGCGTGCAGCGCCTGATCAGGAAGAGCCTGGAAAGGGCGGAGCTTCGGACCGACTCGGCATCGACCGGCGCCGAGGCGATCGAGAAAGCGGCCTCCGGTTCGAACGCTCTCATGCTGCTGGACTACCAGCTTCCGGACATGACCGGCAAGGAGGTCGTGGAGAAACTGGCGGGGAGCCAGAGACTGCCGCCCTTCGTCATAATGACGGGACGTGGGGACGAGAGGACCGCAGTCGAGATGATGAAGCTGGGCGCGCGGGACTATGTCGTGAAGGACTCCGGGTTCATCGACGTCCTGCCTCAGACGGTGCGACGCGTGCTCAAAGAGCTTGTCGGGGAGACGAAGCTGGCGCAGGCGGAAGCCGGGCTGCGCGAAAGCGAGCAGAGGCTGAGCGACATCATCGAGAATGCCAACGACCTGATACAGAGCGTCGATGCAGACGGCAAGTTCGGCTACGTGAACAGGAAATGGCGTGAGACCCTGGGCTATTCGCCAGACGAAGTTGACGGGCTGAGGCTGGCGGACATACTCCGGGAAGACCAGGTGGCCCACTGCACGGAGGCGATGGGCAGGGTAGCGCAAGGAGAGCAGGTTGACAGGGTTGAGACTGTCTTCGTGAGCAAGGGTGGTTCAGAGATCTTTGTTGAAGGCGATGTCAGCGGCAGATTTGTGGAGGGGGAATTCGTAGCGACGCGGGGGATATTCCGGGACGTCACCGAACGCAAGCGCGCTGAGGAGGCGCGGCACGAGCTGGACCGGATGAAGTCCGAGTT
>CAZNMB010000288.1:0-3279 GCA_964574095.1 uncultured Dehalococcoidia bacterium | reverse complement strand
TCCTTCATTACTACAGCCTTGCCCGTGGCCGAGCCTACGTCGCAGCCTCCGACTCGCATTCTGTCTGTCTCCTTCCTTGACCCGTATTCCAACGCCAGTTGGCGATAGTCAACGCTTGTTCTCACCGAGCCCCATGGCGGTGAAGAACTGGGACATCTGGTTCATCATCTGGTCCACTGTGGTGTACCTTCTGTCGTAGAGGTCAAGACCTATTTGCAGCAGCGGGACGCCGAGATCGCGGCACACCTCCCTCATCAAACTGCCGCTGGCGGCCCCGTCCTTGTGGCCCATGTGGCTGGGCCAGACGACGCAGTCTATCTTGTAGTCCTTGACTATGCGCACGATGTCGCTCAGGAAGTTGTCCGCCAATCCGCGAGCCTGCCTGATCATCGGCACGTCGGCCAGCCCCCTTTTGGCGAGGCCCTGGAACATACTGTCCTCGGTTGAAGTATCCACGGGTGTGTAGGGGGCGTAGCCGAACATGGTCAGTACGGTCACCGCTCCCCACTCCATTTCCAGCCACGAGGATAGACTCATGTACCAGGTCGGTTGAACGTCAAACCAGAGCAACCTGATTCGCTGGTTCGGCACTTCGGGCCGGTTCTCCCGCACCCGCATCTCGGCATCCGCAATCGCGTCCTTGTACCACTGGGTGTTCTCGGGATATCCGCATCGGGCGGTCTGCAGCAGAGAGAAACAGCCCATCCCGATATTGTGGCTGTGCGGGCAGGGCACCGCCCGTCTCAGCTCGTTGTACTCCGCCCACAAAGCGTACTGCTCATTGCTGATTGTTACGACCTCACGGAGGCGGTTCATGTCCAGGGTCTTTCCCGTGTGCTTCGTAAGGAACTCCACCATTCGCTTGAGTTCGTCAGCGTAATAGGCGATGCTGCGTTCGTCTTCATAGTACGGCGGGTCGGGGGCGAACACGGGGAGATGGCGCCACTCGGGATGGTGCCGCATCGCCTCGTGAAGGCCGATCACGCCGTCGCACGGCTCGTTCAGGC
The DNA here is from genome assembly GCA_964574095.1 of uncultured Dehalococcoidia bacterium. Classification (GTDB taxonomy): domain Bacteria; phylum Chloroflexota; class Dehalococcoidia; order SZUA-161; family SZUA-161; genus SZUA-161. The sequence goes on along the minus strand of CAZNMB010000288.1, from coordinate 2,272 downwards.
TGACGAGCACCGTGGGCATCGGGAGCACCCCGGCGTCCAGATAGTACAGCGCAAGTCTGAGGAGTGTACACATGTCCCTCGCCATCGGCAGCTTGTCCGCTGCCTCAAGGTCTTCGATGGTGTGCGGGTTCTCCACGCCCCCGCCGAAGGCCCACTGGACGAGGTGGTACCAGTGAATATCCATGGCCGTGAAGATCTCGGGACCATTGGTGAAGTAAGAAGCTGCGAGGGGCTCGCCCGTCTCCACACACTGTATTGTCCTCTGGTGCTGCTGCACGATGTTCTTGATCAGCGGCAGGTGGAGATGGCCCACCTCACCGGGGGCGGCTGTGAGCGCCTCTTCGTAGAGGCTGTAGGTGGCGATATCCTCATATACTCGTGACAGTCGCATCTCAGCCGTCGCATCCATGCTTCACCTTCCCATCGTTTCAAGGAACGCTTGGATTCTTGTTCTCAGCTGGCCGACGCCGCCCATGGTGTATTCTCGGTCGAGCATCAAGAGGGGAATACCCCACTCCTTGAAGTCATTGAAGATCGAGAACTGCTCGAAGCCCCACAGGTCACAGAATGTCAGACGCTCGAGGATAACGCCGTCCACGTTGAAATCCCTGATCATGGCGGTGATATAGTCTATCCTCTTCTCGTATAGGCCGAATACCCGCGGACACGAGGGGCGGTCGGCGACATAGTACTGGGCGAGGGCACCCAGCGGGTCATCGGCGCCCTCTTCGACGTCCTTCCAGAAGGGCCTGGAGCCGAAGCATAGCGAGTCGGTGACCACGAGTCCGCCCTGATCTTCCATCACTTCGACATAGGCGGGATCATCGAGTACGCTGCCGAGTATCATCAACCTCGCCCTGTAGTCCTTCACCCCTTCGGTCCCTGAAAGGTCATCCACAAGCTCGCCGAGCAAGTCGACGAAGCGTTGCCTCGGCATGGCGGAGCCCGCCACCGTCACTGCCAACGCCTCGGCCCCGGTAATGGGCGGCCTGTCTGCCTTCCTGAGGTCATAGAGCTTCCTCAGCAGGCCACGGGCCTGATTGTGCAGCCGTATGGCCTCCCGCAGCTTGTCGTCTGTGATCTCCACCTCGAAATGATCCTGCATGATGTTTCTGAGGTTGGCCAGTTCATCTCGGAACCAGCCCACTTGGGCCGGCTCCGCTTTTCTGGGGAGGCTCATGATGTGGACGAACGGGGTATCCATCTGGCGCGTCCAGTGGTCGAACACGCGCCGGATATTGTCACAACTGTTGAACATCACCAATGCGTCCAGGAAATCGTACCCTCCCGAGAGCGCCACGTTGAAGACATGGCGGGGGAAGCTGCAATTGACGTTGCTGAAGAACGAGTCCGACAGCTCCGTGCTCTTGCTGCCCGGGGCTCTCATCCGGAAGGGGAGCATGCCGGCGGCCGTGACGATCTCATCGGGGAAGGCGGAACAGAAGTAGCCGACGACCCTGCCGCCCTCGTCCTTCCATCTCCGGATCTCTGGATTGGCGATGGTTCGCGCCGCTTCGGCGAACTTCTGAAAGACCCCGGATGTCATCTGCGTCTCCAACCTTCATCCCTCCTCTCTTGGCCGCGCCTTCGGCGGCATGTCTCCGGCCTTGCGCCGCCCGACGCCGGACTCCGCTGCGGCCCTGCGAAGACCACGCGAGCATCCTTCCGCAGAACTCGATGCTCACGCCCTCACCTTATCATCGGTGCGGGAGGCACGCAACCATCGCCTGTGCCGGGACTCCGGCGCCACCGGCGGGCGCTAGCTCCCGATTTCCGCCTCGATTGCCTTCAGGTGGAAGGGCGTGTTCCCGAGAGTCAGCTCAAAGGCCTTGGCACGCCGGAAGTAGTAGTGCAGATCGTAGTCCACGTCAACGCCGATTCCCCCGTGCAGGTGCTGGGCGCTGCTCGCGACCCTCTGGCAGGCGATGTTGCAGAAGGCCTTGGCGACGGCGACCTCTCGCTCGGCAGGGAGGCCTTCGCTCAGGCGCCACGCGGCCTGATATGCCACCCAGCGGGCGCCGTTCACGTCTATGAACATGTCCGCCATTCGGTGTTGATAGGCCTGGAAAGCTCCGAGCGGGCGCTCGAACTGTACCCTTGTCTTGGCGTGCTCGGCGGTTATCTCCATCTCCTGCTGGGCTCCGCCCACCATCTGAGCGCACAGCATCGCGGCACCCTTGCGCAGGATGTCCGAGACGAGCGCGAGTCCTTCGTTCAGACCGCCCAGGATGTCGCCCGACGACACGGATACCTTGTCGAGCCGCACTTCGAA
>CAZNMB010000287.1:0-3297 GCA_964574095.1 uncultured Dehalococcoidia bacterium | reverse complement strand
CTGGAGGATGGAGGGCAGGGCGGGCGAGTGGCCGAAGCTGTCGGGAAAGTAGGCGAGTCGCGGCTCCTGGGTCATGCCGCTGGCGCGCAGCCATTCCTGCCCGATCAGGAGGTCTCGCAGGATGACCTCCGTCGCGGGCAGCAGCGTGTCGGCGGTGGTGACGCCGCTGCTGGTCAGGCGCAGGCGACCCTGATTGAGCAGCGCCCGCACCGTATCCTGCTGCTCCGGGCGGTGCTCCCAGTACATGCGCAGGAAGAAGACGCACTCGATCGAGTACACCCGCCGCGGGTCGCGCAGCAGCTCGTCGAGGGCGCGGTCGAGGTTGGGCCCGACAAACCGGCGGAAGTACTCCTCCGACGTCAGCAGCCAGTTCGGGTCCCAGTGGCTGGACTCCGCGAAGATGATGACCCGTTCGGCGTCGTCGGGAATGCGAAGCCGCTCGCGCAGGGACCTCTCGTGTTCTCCCGGTGAGGGCTTCGTCGCAGGCCCGGCGATTGCGGATTCGGAGCGTGAGGGCAAGTCATCCATGAGAGTCATGGTTCGGCGCGGTGTCTCACGTGAGCGGCCTGTCGGGCCGGCATCGAATCAGGCGCTCCCGGACCCCGGCGCATGAACCAGCTTCAATTGTAATGCACGGGCGTGGAATGGCACAAGGACAAAGTCCGCGGGTGCGTCCTGGCGGCAGTCGGGCAATATCGCCCGTTGGCTGCCTGCGGAGTCGTCAGCGGGGCAAGGCTGGTATCTTGCCCTGCTGCGGGATACATATGCCGCCGCAGCGCCTGCTGGTCAAACCAAGGGGTACGTTGGAGCGCATCACCCAGCAACGCCCGGGTCGCTGCGCGCGGGGATGATCGCCGCTAGAAACGGGCCGTGATCTCGCTGAGGTATCCTTCGCCGACAGTCAGCAAAGCCCGTCCTACCGCAACTGCTGCTTCCAGGGAAGGAAACATGAGGCCAACACCCTGTTCCGGCGTGCCGGAGCGGGGAAAGTAGACCTCGACCTCGATCGCCCCGCCGGCGCCGGGTTTCCTCTTGACGGAGAACTCCGCGGACTCGACGAAGTTGTCGTAGACCGCGTAGTTGTGGCTGGAAAGCTGGTTGGGCGGCCTGCGCTGGATGCTCGTGACTACGGACATCGCTTGTCCTCCTTCCGCGGCCCTGCACATGGCACTCGCCGCTTTCCGAGGCCCGCGTCGCATGATACTATACATATTGCGTCCTCTGGACGCAACCGACACCTTTTCCAAGCGGGAACAGGCAATGCAGCGAGCGATCATGGCGGGCATGTTCATCTGCGTAGTCGGAGCCGTGTACTCCGGCCTGTCCATTGACGAGTACCACTCAGTCGCGCCCGTGATCGCCTTCAGTTGCGCTGCCGTGACGATAGTCGTGATAGCTTTGCTCCGGGCACGTGGCGGATTGGGTCGCAGGGACTGACCGGGCCAGGGGTGACCGCACAGCCATGAGGGTTCACTTGTGAGCGAGGTACAGGGTAAGAGCGAGGAGGTCGCGACGCTCGCCGGCGGGTGCTTCTGGTGCCTTGAGGCGGTGTTCAATGAGGTGAGAGGTGTCCGGAGGGTGGTGTCGGGCTACTCGGGGGGCACGGTCGCGGGGCCGTCCTACCGCGAGGTATGCGCGGGGACAAGCGGCCATGCGGAGGCCGTGCAGGTGACGTTCGATCCGGGCGTGATTTCCCTGAGGGAGATCCTGGAGGTCTTCTTCGCTGTACACGATCCCACGACGCTGAACCGGCAGGGAGCGGATGTGGGCACCCAGTATCGATCGGCCGTCTTCTATCACGACGCAGAGCAGAAGGCGATCGCCGAGCAGGTGATCCGGGAACTGGCCTCTTCGGGTGTTTGGGACTCCCCGATCGTGACAGAGGTCACGGCGTTCCGGTCGTTCTATCCCGCGGAGGGCTATCACCAGGACTACTTCAAGCGCAATGGCGGGCAACCCTACTGCCGGGTGGTGATCGCTCCCAAGCTGGCAAAGTTTCGCCAGAGCCATTTGGACAGACTGAAGGCGAAGCCGGGATAACCTGCTGCCGCCGCGATCGGGATTCGGGTGTCGCTCAGGAAGTGAGGCTCAACCACTGGGCGAAGCCGGAGAAGACGCGGGGGCAGCCCCGAGGGTACCCCAGGAAGGCCCCGTCCCGGCGATGTGGCGGTCCTATCGGGGCTACCTGACCCGCAGGCCGGAGATCTTCACCGCGCCCCGGTGATAGCCATCCGGGAACAGGCTCGCCAGGTCCTCCAGTTCGAAGTCGTTCGACTCACAGCACTCATACACGGTCGGGACCACGCCCTTCGTTCGGTAGGTCTCGCGGAGGAACCGAATCACCCCCCAGTGTCTGTCGGTCAGGCCTCCCGGGAGGTTCATCTCCTCGGACTTGGCGACAGCGTAGTCCTCGTCCCATTGGGCGGGATCGATAAGAAACCCGTGCATGTCCACCCGGTACGTCTTCTCAATCGGCCTGACTCGCGCTCTGGCACTGGGCCGCACGAGGCCGGGCTCTCCATAGTGGCTGGCCTGGCCGTCCTTGTAGGTGACTCCCGCCAGGAGGCAAGCACCCCTGAGGTATCCGGTCGGGAACAGCGCCCTCAGCCCGCGCCACGACAGGCCGTTCGCCGCGCAGGCTTCGTAAACCAGAGGGCACATTCCTGTCCGGTCGAAGCGCTCCCTGATGAAGTGAATGACGGCCCAGTGCTTCTCAGAGAGGACCTCGGGCAGGCCCACTCTGGATGCCATGACCCTCGCGAATTGCTCGTCCCACTGGGCACGGTGGAGCAGGAAGCCGTGTTCGTCCACGTCATAAGTCTTGTCCTCGCTGGAGACGGTCCGCATTCCCCACCTCCCGTCGCGGCGATGGGCACACCTTCTCAGGATATGATGCCACTATTACCGGGTCGTACTCCAGAGCAGGAATGCCTGTTTCGGGGCAGGGCAGACAGGCAGTTTCAGAGGCGGCAAATGGCCTGTGGCCGCTCTTCCGGGGAGTGCAGCGAACGGGGGAGCTTCGGGCCCCGAGCGACCTGTTTTGCGAATCGCGCTCCCTTCGCGTATTATTCGGGGGCAGAAGCTCGAAAGCGAGGAGAGCAGAGATGGAAATCGTGACGATGGACAGCATCAACCCAGGCGAGGCCTACGACAGAATCCGGAAGGAGACCAGCGGCTCTGTTGTGCTGCATTTCGGGGCCGTGAGGGAGAAGACTGGAGATCAGACCACGCAGTCGATTGAGTTCCAGCGTGCGGGCGATATTGAAAGCGAATTGAAGTCGATCGGCGACGTCATGC
>CAZNMB010000286.1:0-3316 GCA_964574095.1 uncultured Dehalococcoidia bacterium | reverse complement strand
CGCGCTCCGTCCTGTCGCGGCGGCTGAGCTTCAGCGCAATCGCCTGCTCCAGCTCGTAGACGCTGAAACGGGCCTCTTTCAGCTTCTCCCAATCGAGTCCGAAGTCCTGGCCCGGTATTTTGGTGATTTCCTCCAGGACGCGCAATGACTGCTGGATGCGGCGCGAGTTTGCTCCCACCAGCGCCGCGGCGTCGCGACGCTCGCCCTCACCCGAGACGTCGAGATACGCGCCCACGTCCTCGTCGGCGCGTCGGGCGGCAAGCAGCCGCTCCCTGAGCGCGGCGTCCGTGGGCAGGAGGTCGTGGCGCAGGGCCTTGAGCCGGCGGCTGATGTCAGGGTCGTCGAGGATGAAGCGGCTGATGTCTTCCAGAAGGCGCAGCCCCTCACCGATGCGGTTGAGGTTGGCGTCCACGATGCGCAGCATGGTGAGGCGCCCTAGAGTTGGTCCTTGAGCGACTTGGGCAGCTCGCCCTCACGCGCGGCGGCGATCGTCTCCTTGACGCCGGCGAAGGTGTCGCGGTATTCCTCGCTGTCCATGTCGATGCCGAGCTGCTTGAGCCTGTGCTCGGTGTGCCGTCCTATGTTCCTCGGGTCCCGGTAGTAGCTGGGGTCTTTGGGGAACATGGATGGCTCCCCCGATCCCTCCCACACCGCCGCCGTTGTCTTGTGCACGGCAAACCTGGAGATGCACCGCTCGAGGTCGGTGCCGCCGCAGTCGGGACAGGAGGGGTTGAGGGGATCGCCCACGCTCCTGACGAAGAAGCTGGCTATCTGGCCGCATTTGGCGCAGCGGAACTCGTAAATAGGCATGGGCGATCACTCCAGGTCGTCGTCGCCGCGCAGCTCGGGCGGCTTCATCGTTTCGAGCACCTCGGACACGTCCTCTCCGGCGTCGAGCCTGTCCATGAGCTCTTCGGTCTCGGGGGTAGAGTCTTCATCGGCGGCGCGGCTCATCTTCCGGCTCCACTCGGCGAGGGCGCGAGGGTCGTTGCGCATCAGCCCGTCGGTGAGCTTGCGGTCGGAAAGGATGTCGTCGTAGACGCCCTTGTCCTGCTTCGATCTGCGGACGGCGAACTTCGAGAAGATGCGAGACATCTCGTCACTGCCGCAGTGGCTGCACGTGGGAGAGGGGAGCGCGGCGTGGTTTCGCGCGAACACCTCTACCTTGCGCCGGCACTTGTCGCACCGATACTCGTATATGGGCATACTGGGACACCTCGCTTGGTCCGGTCGTTCGTATCCTGCCTCGGATTGTATCACAACGGCGGCGCAGAGTAAACGTGTGTCGAGTGGGAGGCGATCGTGCTATAATGTGGCCTGGAAGCCAGCCGAGGTGTGATATGGGAAGCGATGCCGAGGTCCGCGCGGGGGTGACGCGCTGCGGCGACACCGTGTTCGAGTGGGGCCGGCGGACCTACGTCATGGGGATCGTCAATGTCACCCCTGACTCATTCTCGGGCGACGGGCTGTCCGAGGCTGACGACGCGATCGCGCAGGCGCGCAGATTCGTGGCGGAGGGTGCCGACATTATCGACGTGGGCGGCGAGTCCACCCGCCCTGACTTCGAGCCTGTCTCGGTCGAGGAAGAGCTGCGCCGGGTGCTGCCGGTCATCGATACGCTCGCGAGGGAGCTGACCGTCCCGGTCAGCGTAGACACGTACAAGGCGAAGGTCGCGCGGGAGGCGGTGGCGGCGGGGGCGCGGATGATAAACGACGTGTGGGGGCTGAAGCGCGACGCGGAGCTGGCAGCGGTGGCGGCGGATGTCGGCGTGCCGCTCGTGATCACGCAGAATCAAAGAGGCGCCCGGTTTCACGACCTGCTACCCGAGCTTATCGCGGACCTCAGGAGGAGCATGGCGCTTGCCCGGGAACTGGGTGTCAGTTGGGACAATATCATCATTGACCCCGGTGTGGGCTTCGGCAAGACTGTGGAGGAGAACCTGGAGATCGTGCGCCGGCTGTCGGAGTTGAAGGTGCTGGGGCGGCCGATCCTGCTGGGCACGTCGCGGAAGTCGTTCATCGGGCACGTGCTCGATCAGCCAGTTGACCGGCGCCTGGAGGGGACCGCCGCCACGGTGGCCATCGGCATCGCGAACGGCGCGGACATCGTGAGGGTGCACGACGTGGCGCGGATGGTGATGGTCGCCAGGATGAGCGACGCCATCACCCGGCGCTGATCCAGGGCGGGGCTCGAGCGAAGTCATTCGACGGTATGGACGATGTCATCCACGGTGTACCTGGGGCTCGGTTCCAACATGGGGGACAGGATGGAGAACCTCCGGTTGTCTGTGGAGCGCCTGTCCCGCAGGATGACCATTGCCCGGGTCTCCTCCGTCTATGAGACCGATCCGGTCGGGTTCCCGGGCCAGCCGCTCTTCCTGAACGCGGTGGTCGCCGCGAACGATGAACTGGGGCCGTTCGAGCTTCTGGGCTGGGCGAAGCAGATCGAGAGTGACCTTGGCCGCAGGCCCAGCTTCCGGAATGCGCCGCGGCCCATAGACATAGACATCATTCTCTACGGGGAGATGGCGATCCGGACGGCGGCGCTGACTGTTCCCCACCCCCGCATGGCTGAGCGGGCCTTCGTGCTGGTGCCGCTGGCTGAAGTTGTCGGCGATCTGGTGGAGCCGGTGTCAGGGCTGAAGATCAGCGCTCTTCTGGCGGGAATCGGCGGTGCGGCGGGAGTCCGCCGCGTGGAAGGAATCAGCCTCAGGCCTGAAGCCGGCTGATAACGGAGGACGGCAGATGTATCGTATCTCGGTCAGAGACCATTTCGATGCGGCCCACTTTCTCAGGGGCTACGGGGGAAAGTGCGAAGGCGTGCATGGACATCGTTTCGAGGTGGTGGTCACGGTGGAGGCCGAGGGGCTCAACGATATTGGCATCGCGTATGACTTCTCGGACCTGAAGCGGGCGCTCGGCGACATACTGAAGCGGTTCGATCACGCCTGTCTGAACGACGTGCGGCCCTTCGACGGCATCAATCCGTCGTCCGAGAACCTGGCCAGGGTCATCCACGACGCGCTTGCCGGAGAGCTCACGGGCGTGGCGGTATCGAGCGTGGAGGTCTGGGAGTCGCCGGAGTCGCGGGCGACGTACGTTCCTTCTTGAAGGAGCAGCGGGCCCCGGGTTGAACGGATAGCGCCTGCCGCGCCTACTCGTCGGGGCGGCGGTCGGGCGCGTCAGCGATCTTCGTGGAGGCCATCAGTCGCCCTATCGAGAAGCCGATTCCCAGGACGGCTGAGAAGCCGACGATGATGGGGGCCGCGATCGCCCAGAAGCGCCAGGGTTCTCCGGCGACGAGCCCCCAGATGAA
>CAZNMB010000285.1:0-3324 GCA_964574095.1 uncultured Dehalococcoidia bacterium | reverse complement strand
CAGCTCCCGCTTGAGCTTGTCACTTGATACGACCCAGGAGTAGCGCGCCATGTCGAGGGCGGGGCCGGGGAACTCGGCGAGGAACGAGAGGCGCAGGTTCCACGCCAGCTCGGTCAGGGCGTACATCAGCCCGAACGGCAGTGGCACCTTCGTATTGCCCAGAAGCCTGACCATCTCCTCGGCGGCGATCGTGCCGTCCGCGCCCACGTTGAACACCCCCGTCACCCCACGCTCCAGCAGCAGCCAGATGATTTCGACCAGGTCGTCCTCATGCACGAACTGGAAGGGCTGCGTCTTCGACGGCAGAAGGACCAGCCTCTTCCGCAGGTGACGGGCCAGCGGGTCGTTCCAGCGCGGCCCGACGACGAAGGCCGGCCGTACGATGCTGACCGCGATCTCCGGGTTCCCGGCGGCGAATTTCTGGAAGACGCCCTCGAGCACTTTCTTGGTCCTGCTGTACGTGAAGTCGTCGTTCCCTCGGAGCGGGCTTGCCTCGGTCAGGGGAACGTCGTTGTCCGCGTGGAAGCCGTAGGCCGTCGCCGAGCTGGTGTAGAGTACCCGCTTCACTCCCGCCATGATGCATGAAGAGAGGACGTTCTTCGTGCCGTTGAGGTTCACGTCCTCCATCTGCTTCTCGCTGTGGATCGGGGCCACGACGTACGCCAGATGCACTACCGTGTCGATGCGGTGGTCTCTCATCAACTGGCCCAGCGGCTCCCGGACGTCCCTCCTGAAGAACGTGAGCCTCTCCGGGCGCACGCTGGGCATGGCGACGTCGATCCCCACTATCTTGCGGAAACTCCTTGAGCGCACCAGGCGGGACACTAGCTTGCCGCCGATGTACCCCGATGCGCCCGTTATGAGCACTCTCTCCATGCTGCCCTCCAATCGGTCCGGGGAGCGTGACTCACGAACCCCTTTGACATTCCCTCTCCCTCGACGGGAGAGGGCTAGGGTGAGGGTGACAACGGCCCAGCCCACAATCCATCGGGCGCGGAGACCGCGCCCCTACGGTGTGCGTGCCGCCGGCGCCGGGTCGGGCCACGTGCTCCCCCTCCCTCTTACTCCCTCCCGCCACGGGAGGGAGAAGAGTCACTGGACCTGCCGATGACACCGCACGCCGGCAGGACATCCGCCCACCCGTCAAACCGGGCAGCCTGGAGCATCCGCTCCAGGTGGGGTTGAAGCAGATGCTTCAACCTGCCCCGAAGTATCTCACGGGCTCCTAGAGTGCCTCCCCCAACGCCTCCTTCACCAGCATTCCCCCGGCGGCCATGCACAGGGAGTCATTGGACCCGTCCTCGATCATGCCCGCCCGGGCGTCCCGGAACAGCTTCTCGATGGGGAAGTCCCTGCTCACGCCGTACCCTCCGAGGAGCTGTACGGCATCGCTCGCCACCTGAAACGCCGCTTCGGTGGCGTAGACTTTGGAGGCGATGGAGTACTGCACCAGGGGCGGCGTCGTGTTCATGTTGAATACCATCGCGCTGCGCGAGAACGCCCTGGCCGTCTCCACGCGAATGAACATGTCCGCAAGCTTCTTCTGCACCCACTGGTGCTGGCAGAGAGGCTTGCCGCCCTGCACTCGCTCCAGGCTGTACTCGATCGCCACGTCGTAGGCCGCCTGGGCGACGCCGGTGAAGTAGGCCCCCATGGCCGCGTTCGCGTGCGCCAGCGTGAGCTCGGTCATGGCCTCGTAGCTCTCGGGATCGACAATCATGAACTCCTCAGGACACACGGCGCCATCGAAGAAGAGCTCCCCCTGGGGCAGCTCCCGCTGGCCCATCTTGTCCAGGGGCTTGCCCCTCGAAACACCCGGCTGGTTGAGATCGATCAGGCAGATGCCGCCTCCGGCGAACCCCCCGCAGGGATCGATGCTGACGAAAAGGGCCGCGTTCGACGCGATAGGGCCATTCGAGACCCAGGCCGACTTCTGGCCGCTGATAGCCCAGTCGCTACCCTTCCTCACCGCCTTGACCTGCTGGGAGAAGCCGGGATCGCGGAAGAACGGAGTGCCCACCATAAGGTTGTCGGAGCCGTGGGCCGGCTCGGTGATGGCCCAGCAGCTCATGACACTCGCGTCTCGGCACTCGACATAAGGGGTGACGAACGTATCGATCAGTCGATCCTCGCACAGCGTCTCGGCGTAGAAAGCCGAGAACACGCCCGCTCCCAGAGAGACCGCGAAACCCACGCTTCCGTAGGCAATCTCCTCGTATATGATGTGAATGCCGAGCGGGTCGAGCCCGAGCCCTCCGTACTCATCGGCGACATACACAGTGTGGTAGTTGTTGCGGTACATCTCCGCCATGCACTCCCAGTATGGCGAACCCGGCTTGATAACGTCCTCGGGAGACATCCTGTCCAGCTCGATGGAGGCCGGACGGAGCACCTCGACGGCGAACTTGTGAACCTCCTCCTTGAGCAGCTCGTGCTCCTCGGTCAGTTCCAGATTCAGTTCCCGGTAAGGCATTGCCCGCCCTCCACATGCGCTCCGTGCCCCGTCCGGCGCTGCCGGCGCGGAACGGGCGAAGCTAGTTGTAGTCCTCGAACCTGTATATCGCGCCCTCTCCCCGCTCGAACGACTCCTTCAGCTCCCGCGCCGGCGGCTTCTCGGCCAGCGTCCTGGGCGGCCCGCCGACCACGTGGGCCGCGATTCTCACCGCGCTCATGGCAGCCCCCTCGCCCGGACTAGACGGGAAGCCCGTGCTGTCTGGCGATATCGGGATAGGCGGCGTATGCCGGCTTCAGCAGCGGCAGGAGCTTCAGCACCTTGGGCAGAGGCCCTTTCGCCCTGATGCGGCCCTTGGCGAGCGCGATCGGCATGGACACCCGCCGGAGCCAGAAGTCGTGGCAAGTGTCGCCGCTGAGCTTCATCTCTATGGTCGGCTTGATGTCGGCGGGGCCGCAGATGACGGTGCCGTCCCTGTCCAGCCAGATGAACCCGTCGGGGTCCGTGATGGTGAACTTGATGACGATGTTGGAGGCAATGTACTTGGGGCCCGCCACCGGGTCCGCGGCCAGCATTCCGAACAGAGACCCCAGGACCGCGTACATCTTCTCGGTGCTTTCAAATATGGGCACTTGCGGTCCTTCCCTGCTCTCCGCGAACGATTCCTCCGACAGGGCGGGGCACTGCGCCAGCTCCGCCTTGCCTTCCCTCAGGGCCGAGGCGAAGGCCATGCACGTCGGGCAGCCGCATTCCTTGCAGTTGGTACGAGGAAGGAGCTTGTAGATATCCAGGGTGTTCGGCGGCGGCCGCACGCCCTCGAAGCTGGGCTCGATGTGATGCCTGCGGCTCCAGACCTCGTTGACCATGTCGAC
>CAZNMB010000284.1:0-3342 GCA_964574095.1 uncultured Dehalococcoidia bacterium | reverse complement strand
GAGCCGAACATCATGAGCGGCCCGAACGACGGGTCCTGGGTCACGCCGACTATCGTCTCCAGCTCTTCCTTCACCATCGGCTGCACTATGACGCCGTCCATCTCCTTCCGCCGGCCCATCCGGCGGAGGCCGGCCTCGATCTGTGCGAAGGCCCGCTTCACCTCGCCTTCCGACTTGAGGTCGAGCATCACGCCGCCGACGTCGGTCTTGTGCGTGATAGTGGTGGATGCAAGCTTGACCGCAACCGGGAACCCCATGCTCCCGGCCAACGCCATCGCTTCGGCCGCCGTTCTGGCGAACCGGGTCTCGGCAAGCCGTATTCCGTAGCAGTCGAGGAGCCCTGTTGCCTCCTCAGGGGACAGCCACAATGGTCTCTGGGCGCTCTTTCTCATCGCTGCCTCGACGATACCACGCGCTCGCTGCCGCTTGATATTGCTGAATCTGGGGATCGTTCCTTTGGGCCGCCCCCGCATCTCGGCGTACTCGACCGCCCTGGCCAGGGCCGAGACGGCCTCCTCAGGGAAGGGGTAGCACGGCACGAATCTCCCGCTCGACCCCAGCTTCGCCTTGAACCCCCTCTGCCCCAGGAAGCAGGCGAGCAGAGGCTTTCGGTGCCGCCGGAATCTCGGGGCCGCGCGCCGTATTGCCTCTTCTATTGCCGCCGTGCCCGCAACCACGGGTGGTATGAATATCACGAGCACCGCATCATTGCCGCTGTCGGCGGCAAGCACCTGGAGTATGTCTCCGAACTCCTCCGCCGCGGCGCCGGCGGTCGTATCGAGCGGGTTGCCCAGCCGGATGTCACGCGGGATCACGGATTTCAGCCTGGCTGCGGTCTCCTGAGGCAGCTCAGGCAGCAGCAGCCCGCTGCGTGCCGCGGCATCGGCGGCGATTATCCCCGGGCCGCCCCCGTTGGTCACCACAACCAGCCTCCTGCCCCGGGGCAGGGGCTGATTCGAGAGCAGTGTGGCAACGTCGAAGAGTTCCTCCATGAGGTTCACCCGGATGATTCCGGCGTGGCGGAACAGCACGTCCGAGGCCACCTCCGATGTAGCCAGGGCCCCGGTGTGCGACGATGCGGCGCGGGAGCCGGCCTGCGTGCTGCCGCCCTTGACGGCTACTATGGGCTTCTTGGCCGAGACCCTTCGGGCGATGCGACCGAATATCCGCGGGTTCCCAAACGACTCGAGATAGAGCAGGATGACTTTGGTGGCGGGGTCCTGCTCCCAGTACTGAAGCAGATCGTTTGACGAGATATCCGCACGGTTGCCTACGCTGGCGAACGTGGAGATCCCCATGTCGAGGTCCCTGGCGTATTGCAGCACGACCAGGCCCATCGCCCCGCTCTGTGACAGGAACGCAACGTTCCCTCCCGGCGGGTATACCGGCGAGAACGTCGCGTTCATCTGCGTTGACGGATCGGTGTTGATCACTCCCATGCAGTTTGGCCCGACGAGACGCATCCCGTGGCCCAGGGCGATGTCTCTCAGCTCTTTCTCCCGTGATGCTCCCTCCGGGCCTCTCTCTCTGAACCCATCGGAAATGACGATCAGGGCGCGTACGCCCTTGCGCCCGCAGTCATCAGCGACCGTGACCACTATCTCCGCGGGGACAACGATGATGGCCAGCTCCACGTCGCCGGGGATATCTAGGACCGTAGGATATGTCTTCACGGACATCACCGAGCCGGCATTCGGGTTCACGGGGTATGCCGTCCCCGTGAACCCGTTTTGCAGGATGCACCGGAAGAGGGTATTTCCGATAGTGCCCGGATGCCGCGAAGCCCCTATCACTGCCACCGATTGCGGCGACAGCAGCGATCGCAGCGAGGCGATGGTCGAGATACGTTCTCTCTCCTCTTCCTTTCTCTCCACCCTTCCCGTCCGCGCTATGGGGAACGTGACATGATAGGCGTCCGCCTCCCGGTCGCTCGTGATGTGGAAGCCGTAGTCCCGGAAGACGTTCATCATCTGTACGTTCTCAGACATCACGTCGGCCTCGAAAGTGGATATGCCGTTGTCACGGGCTACTTTCGCCAACTGCTCGATCAGACCGGTACCGATACCTCTGCGCTGGTAGGAGTCCTCAACGGCAAGGGCTATCTCCGCGGTATGCTTGTCGGGGAGCCGGAAGTACCTCCCGACGCCCACTATGTCCCTGCGCGTCCCTCTCAGCACTTCGGCGACAAAGGCGAACGTGTCGTGGTAGTCCACCGTGCAGAATCGCCTGGCGTCCTCCAGCCCCATTCTCTTGGGCACATGATGGAAGCGCAGGTACTTGGTGTGCGGGCTCAACCTCGATACGAAGTCCGTCCACATATCCGCATCGTCTACCCTTATGGGTCTCACAAGTATTGCTGAGCCGTCTCGCAGCAGTATGTCGGTCGCGTATCGCGCCGGATAGTCTGCGTCGTCCTTGCGCCTGGTATCGCGTGGCATGTCCACCTGCCTCCTAGCTCCCCGGTCCTGCATATGAGCGCGTCGCACGGGGCCGGTCAGCCGACTCCGGCTGTGACGCGCAGGCTACACCCCCAGTTCGCCGCGAACACGAATGAATGACAACACGCTGTCGCGCCCGATCATGCCAACGAGATTGCCGTCTTCCATCACGGGCAGCTGGTTGATGTCTTCCGCGGTCAGAATGTTGAACACGTCATAGAGGTCGTCGCTCGGACGCGCCCACTTCAGCTTGGCGAGGGGGGTCATGGCTTCGCCCACAGTCAGCGACGGCCACTTCTCCCGAGGCACTTTCCTTATGTCCTGCATGGTGACCAGCCCTACGGGGTGGCTGTCCTGCACAACCACGAAGCAGCGGCGTCCCGAATCCAGGATGTGGTCATGGACCAACTGTTGAATCGAGAGTGCTGGGGAGACTGCGGGACAATCTCGCGTCATCGCCTCGCTGGCGCGGTGGCCGCGAAGTATGTCCTGGGCGGCCACCTGGCGGTAGCTGCCCGAAGCAGCGTTCTCCAGGAACCAGCCAACGAAGGCCAGCCAGAGGCCGTTCACCCAGTAGCCCGCAAACAGCCACCATATCCCGCCAAAGATGAACAGGTAGCCCACGACTCTCCCGACGTTCGATGCTATCCGCGTAGCGCGGCGCAGGTTGCCTCCCCGCCACCAGAGAATGGACCGAAGAACGCGCCCTCCGTCCAGAGGGAACCCGGGAATCAGGTTGAACCCGGCGAGGACAAGGTTTATCCAACCGAGCCAGAAAGCCAGCCCGGCCAGAGGCTCGCTGGTCCCCTTCGCTCCCGCCCATATGCCCCAGAATATTCCACCGATGACGAGGCTGGTCAGCGGCCCCGCCAGGGCCATCCGAAACTCGACTGAGGGCTGCTCG
>CAZNMB010000283.1:0-3344 GCA_964574095.1 uncultured Dehalococcoidia bacterium | reverse complement strand
GGACGTCCTTGTAGAAGGGGCCGGTGGTCCGGGCCGGGTCGCCTCCGGGCGGCTCGATCTTGATCACATCGGCGCCCAGCTCGCCCAGGAGTTTGCCGCAGAGCATCCCCTTCTCGTCAGCCAGGTCCAGGACCCGAATCCCGCCGAGCAGCGAGTTCGCTGTGTCCTCCATGGCTCCACCCCCTTGGCGGATGCCGCGCTGTGTCCGGGCAGCCGGGTCCTACTGGATGACCCGCGCCCGGCGCAGGGCGTCGATCCGCGCCGCATCGTACCCAATGCCGGTCAGTATCCGGTCGGTATGCTGGCCGAAGCGAACGCTCCACTCAGTCACCTGGAAAGGCGAGTCCGACAGCTTGAACATGGAGCCCACCTGCTTGATCCTGCCGAGCAGGGGATGCTCGAGGTCCTGAATGATGCCGCGGGCCGTGAGCTGCGGATCGGACACCACCTCCTCAAGCGAGTAGACCGGGGCGACGCAGGTGTCCCGCTGCCGCAGCGTCTCCACCCACTCGTCGCGGGTCTTGGTGAGGAAGGTCTCCCTGAAGCGCCGGAAGATCTCGTCCCGCTTGGCGTCCTCCGCGTATTGATGGTCGATGAAGTCATCGCTCCCGAGGAGGCGGCACAGGTTGGCATAGAACCACGGTTCCAGCGCGCCGACGCTGACGTGTCCTCCGTCCTTGGTCTCATAGACGTTGTACCACGGCCAGTGCCCTGTCAGCCAGGCGTCGCCCCTCCGGGAGAGAGCGCCCCATGCGAGATACGGGTTGAGCCACACCGCCATCATCTCGACTATCGCATCCGTCAGGGACACGTCCACGAACTGCCCCCTGCCTGTTTCCTCCCGCGCCATGAGCGCCGCCAGGATGCCGATGACGGCGCCCATTCCACCCGCGGCGAACTCGGCGACAAGGGTGCCGGGCATCACGGGCGGCCCTCCCGGAGCGCCGGTCATGCCGAGGAGGCCGCCGACGGATATGAAGTTGAGGTCATGACCGGCGGTGTCGCGGTAGGGGCCGTCCCGGCCGTATCCCGAGAGCGCCGCGTGAACGATTCGGGGGTTGACGCCGGCGAGCGTGGCATAGTCCATGCCCGGTCGCTCCCCGCCCCCCGGCCCCGGGGCCTCGACGACGACATCGGCGGCCCGGACAAGATCGTAGAAGACCTGCTGCCCTTCCGTGCTCGCCAGATCGATGCCGATGGTCCTGCAGTTGCGCAGGCCGAGAATCGCGGGCACGTCGGGGAGCGGCTGGCCGGATTCAGGGCCCGGCGTGTCGGGATAGGGATCGTGGACCTTGATCACGTCGGCGCCGAGGTCGCCGAGGAGAGTGGCGCAGAACATGCCGGCTCCCGACCATGCCGTGTCGAGGACTCTGGTCCCGTGCAGGGCGGGGGTCCCTTTCGGCGGCGTCCGCGTGATGCTCCGCTCGGTCATGCTGCGGCTGCCTCCTGCGAATGGCGAGGCCGGGCCGGCTCGCCTATCGGGCGATGAAAGTCTGCCGGGTCCTGGCCACCAGGTTCCCATCCAGGTTCATGTACGTCATCTCCAGCGTCACCAGAACCATCGGCCCGGTCTTGCCCTCTTTCGCCGCTGCCCCGGCGAACCTGGCGTACCAGGCCAGCGTGTCCCCGGCGCGCACCGGGAGGGCGAACTCGTACTCCCTGCCGGCGTCGAGTATGCGCAGCAGTCCCCCGTTGACGAGGGCGCCGAAGACGGGGACCATCACCTCGATGGCTCCCGCCGTCACCTTCGTCGGCCAGCCGAAGAAGCCGGGAGGGCATATCACCTCGCCGTACCTCGTGTCGCGGGCATACTCAACATCGGTGTAGAGAGGGTTGGGGTCGCCGACGGCTTCGGCGTATCTCCTTATGGCACCCCGCTCCACCTCGTTCACCACCGGCTGCGTCATCAGCCCGACCATGCTTCTCAGCTCTTTCATCACACTTGTGACATCGCTCATTCCACTCACCTCTCACGGACCACAGATCACCAGCTTCGGGGCAGGCCCAGCCCCATTGAGGATATGAGATTCCGCATCACCTCCGAGGTTCCTCCGCCCATGTTCAGCCCGAGGCACAACTGGTAGTCCTTGCCGTATCTGCCCCGCATCATGCTCCACCGCGAGTCCTTCACCTGCCCGTAGAGGCCCATTATGTCGCAGCCGGTGTAGGTGAGGCGCTGCAGAAGCTCGCTGGCCAGGACCTTGGCGGCCGCGGCCATCGGGCCCGCCGCCACCAGGCCTCCCCTGACCTGGTTCCACACCACCGAGTAGGCGAAGGTGCACCCCGCCTCGACCTCGATCGAAAGCTGCGCCAGCCTGTGCCTGACCAGGGGATTCGCGGCCAGCGTCCCGCCTCCCAGTCTCGTCTCCGTACAGAACTCCGCGAGCTCCTCCAGGTCCCGTTTGCACGCCGAGAACACCGCGATCATCGACCGTTCGAAGTTGGACGTCATCTGCGATGCCAGCCAGCCCTGGTTCTCCTCGCCCACCATGTTCCGTGCCGGGACACGCACGTTGTCGAAGTAGACCTCGTTGAACATGTGGGAGCCCTCCATGAAGCGGATGGGCCTGACCGTGATCCCCGGGCTTCTCATGTCCACCAGGAAGAAGGAGAGCCCCCGGCTCCGCCTCTCCTCGGGATTGGTCCGGGCGAGGATGTTGCACCAGTCCGCGCGGTGGGCCCCCGTGGTCCATATCTTCTGCCCGTCGATGACGTACTCGTCGCCAACCCTCGTCGCGCGGGTCACGAGTGAAGCCAGGTCGGAGCCTGAATTGGGCTCGCTCCAGCACTGACACCAGAACCTTTCCCCGCGTGCCAGCGGCGGCAGGTGCTCACGCTTGTGGTCGTCGTTTCCGCTGACCAGGAGCGTAGGCGCGAGCACGCCGACGCCCAGGGGGTCCACGCCGGCTCCCTTGTGGTACCCCATGACGTCGCTGAAGATGAACTGCTCTATCAGGGGGGCGTCCTGGCCTCCGTACTCCGCGGGCCAGGGCCGCGAGAGCCAGCCTTTGGCCCCGAGCTTCCGGGCCGTCTCTTTGTGGAACTCCCAGCAGGCATCGCTGCTGTAGATGGCCTCAAGCGATGTCCACCACTCGGGGGGCGCGCTCCGCATCTCCGACCTGAAGAAGTCGTCAAACTGTTTGCGCAGAGCTAGCTGCTCCGGGGTGAATCCGAAGTCCATTCTCTCTCCCCGTCGAGGGCGTTCTCAGCGCCCGACGATTACGCACGACACGACG
The DNA here is from genome assembly GCA_964574095.1 of uncultured Dehalococcoidia bacterium. Classification (GTDB taxonomy): domain Bacteria; phylum Chloroflexota; class Dehalococcoidia; order SZUA-161; family SZUA-161; genus SZUA-161. Next base: position 108 of record CAZNMB010000283.1, on the reverse strand, counting down.
TTGTCCGCCGGGTGCCCGCCCATGTTCTGAGTGAGGCCGAGCTTCGGGTCCTTGACCTGCCGCAGCCCGGCCTTTCCTTGAAGCTGTTTGGACATCTCGTAGATCATC
>CAZNMB010000282.1:0-3367 GCA_964574095.1 uncultured Dehalococcoidia bacterium | reverse complement strand
TCGGCCTGCTCTCTATCATATCACTGTGTTTCTTTGCGACAGACCATGCACGCGTCAGAAGGCAGACAAATGATTTCGGTGTTGGACGAACATGGGGATGCTTGCCATTCCATGCGTACGCTTCGGTATAGCAGTGGTGTGTTGGATGATAATTGCAGTCTACTCTCTTACTCTTTTGGGACAGCATAGCGCAGATAGAGGCTCAGTATTAGAAGTCCGAGACCGACAAATAGTATCGCCCCTGGTATTCTGGCCCATCCTGCGAGATAATCCAGTCCGCCAATGACAACCATGACTGCCGATATGGGGAAGAGGATATTCCCGAATAACCTAAATGGGATTGGAACAAATCCTGACGGGGGCTTCTTTCCACTAGTCAAATCAATACGTCCTTTTGAAGCATACAGCCCGACAGACAAGGCACAGTCATCAGGCAGCTTCTCCGAAGTAGTCTCAGATTCACCTACAAGTCTCTCTCAAATGGTCTCTCCTTGATTTGGATGGCACCGGATTCGGGTCTCCTGTTCATACTCTCGATTTGCGCTGCACTTCAAGTCGTGCCTATAGACTACCACTTCAATATGCGACTGCCAAACATGGGCACGGCTGCTGCAGAGTAGGGGCGCGGTAGCCGCGCCCTGCGCCAGCCCGTGGACCCGTCGGGTGAATGTGACCGGGAATCCCCCTCCCTTGACGGGATAGGTCAGGTGAGGGTGGACTCGGTCCGGAAGCCTGGCGGGCTCCCGCTGGCGGTGGATTTCCGCCTCCGCAGGAATGACATGCTCAACGTGTCCGGAAGAACACAACCGCCTGACTGAGTGCTATGGCCTGTGGAGGCATCCGCTCCGGGCGCGGTTGAAACACCTGCTTCAACCTGCCCCGATTCTCATGCGCGGCCCCGGCGGGTCACAGGCTCAAGAGGTATCCCCTGATGTACCTCTCCACCTCAACGGCGGGCTCGTAGATTCCGAAGTGACCCTCGCACAGCACGTCCGCCTTCAAGTCGATCAGCTTCCGCAGCGATTCTCTCGCTCGTGCCGGGTCCGCTCCCCAGTGTGGCAGGTACGGGCCGTGGATGTCCTGCCCGAAGAGCACGCGCCTGTCGCCCGTGTCCACGTATGCGGCGATGCTGCCGGGCGTGTGGCCGGGGATGTGGACCACGTTGAGGTCACAACGGGCGAAGCGCATGGTCTCCTCCGATCCGTGGAGCTTGAGGTCAACCCTGCATGGCGTGTAGGACACGCCGTAGGCCTCGGCCGCGGTCCCCTTTCCGTCCTCGATGGCGGCGGCGTCGAGCTCGTGGGCCGCGATCCGGGCCCCGAACTCCTCCCGGAACCGGTGCAGCGACCCGATGTGGTCGATGTGGGCGTGAGTGGCCAGGACCGTGTTGATGTTCGCCGGGTCGAAGCCGAGCGTCCTGATGTTGGACACGATCTTGTCGAAGCTGCGGCCCGCGCCGGAGTCGATCAGCACGAGATCCCCCGCGTCGAGCAGGTAGACGCAGCAGTCGTACTCGTCCGACAGATCGGAGTCCCCGATCAGGTAGACGCCCTGGGACACCTCGTAGGGCCCGCTCATAAGCTGCCTTCCGCGGGTCGTGCGGGCCCTACTTCTGCTCCTGAGAGGCGAGGTATTGCTGATAGGACTTCCAGCCGGGGCACCACTTCGTGTGCCACCGCCAGATCCTGGCGATTATGGAGTTGGGGTTCTTCTCCGAGCGAGCGTGCAGCCCGCACGTCTCACATTTGTGCGCCATGCCTCAACACATCCTTCTATCCGTGACGATCGTTCGCTCCATCGCGGTCACAGCGCGAAGTACTGGAGCGTCGCGTCCGGGATCACGCCCACCCTGGGCTTGTCGCCGTGCTTCGCGGCGATCAGGTCGATGACCTCGGGCCATGTCTTCGCCCAGACGATGCACTCCGGCGGCCCGAGCCAGCCGGCCCCCGCCATGTCGATGTGAGGAGCGAACATGATGATCCTCTCGACGTTCGGGGGAGGGGACGTGCGTGCCAGCCACAGCCTGCCGCCCGTCTTCCTCCCGAAGCTCCCGGCCAGGTAGTGTGTCACCAGGCCCTCGGGCGCGTTGGCGATGAGCACGAGGTCCCCGCCTCCGCCGCGCAGCGCCACCGTGGTGATGGGCAGCGCCAGGAAAGCCTCATTGGCTTTCGCGTACGTGTTCATGACGGCGACATCCAGGCCTTCGATTGGCTCGGTCGCGTACACCTCGCTGGCGAGCCTGATGCCCTCGGCATGGGCAGGAGCGACGCTGCCGACGAAGAGCGCCGTGGTCTCACCGTGGCCGTTGAGGACGGCATCGATCTTGACATCCAGGCCGGCCATCTCCGCCGCCTCGTTGGCGTCGGTACGGAGGTCCATGTCCTCGGACCTGCCGACCCACGCCGCGATGTCCTCCCCCCGGGCCATGGCCTCGGCTATGAGGTTGCCGTGGCTGTAGGCGATACTGTCCATTGAGGCGACCCCCGGCAGGACGATCTTCCCGCCGCCGCTGAAGCCGGTGAGCGGGTGAGGCACGATGCTGCCGATGCCGATCTTGAGGTCGCACGCCATGACCTCGCTGTTTATGGCGAGAGGCGTTCCCAGGCTGGTGTTGCCGAGGAAGGTGCAGTTCTCGTAGGGATTGTGATTGAAGACGGGGAACCGGCTCAGCACCTCCTCGCCCAGCTTCTTGGCGAAGTCGATGCGGTTGAGAGCGCCGTGCGCCCCGAGCGCGGCGATGAACCTCACGCTGCCGTCCTTGACCCCGGCGGCCTCCAGCTCCCGCAGCACGTAGGGAGCGATCTCGGCGATGCGAGTCGCCCTCGCCATATCGTCGAAAAGGATGACGACCTCGCTCTTGCCGCGGGCCAGCTCCCTGATCGGCCGGGTACCGATGGGATTCGCGAATGCCTGCCGGAAACCCTCTGCGCTCAGGCGGGGCCTGTCGTGCCCGCGCATGTAGCAGGTCGTGACCTGCCACGATTCGGGGAATGTAAGCTCGATCTCATCATTGTCGTACCAGGCAAGCTGGGGGACTCTGACCTTGTGTGCAGTCATCGCTTCTCCTCCTGGTCCGGATTCCTGCGCAGCCCGTGCCTGCGAGAGCAGGCGGCCGGAATGACAGATGGGAGCCTACAGCTCGATCTCCTTCAAGTCCGGGGCCGTGGCCAGCTCCGGCCCGGTGAGCGCCTGCACCTCGGCCACGGTCCAGCCGTGCGCTATCTCCTTCAGCACGAGGCCTCGAGGCGTCACCTCGATCACAGCGAGGTCGGTTACGATCAAATCGACGCACTCACGGGCGGTGAGGGGGCACGTGCACCGCCTGACTATCTTGGGCGTCCCGTCCCGTGACGTATGCTCCATGGTG